>JAFPAS010000086.1 GCA_017424205.1 Prevotella sp.
AATTGACGACGGTGAGTTCTCTCCATTATGGAGCGATTACGACAAGTCTGTTTTCTATAATACATACGATGTGACAGAACAGCTTGTTCGCTGCAAACAGAACGCCGTAAACATAGAGGTACTACTCGGTAACGGATTCTACAACGAGCAGGGAGGCAGATACCACAAACTCCGAATCAGTTTCGGACCGCCAACACTGAAGATGTGCATACACATCACATATACCGACGGCACAACAGAAGATATCATCACTGACCATTCATGGCGCTACTCGCCATCTGAACTTGTATTCAACAGCCTCTATGGTGGCGAGGACTACGACGCACGTATAGAACGCTCTTGGCATCCGGTTGTTATACAAGAGGGACCGAAAGGCATGCTCCGACCTCAGATGGCACCGCCAGTGAAGGTGATGGAGAAATACAACCCGGTGTCATGCGACATGCTCACTGCAGAAGAAAGACTGAAAGCAGAGAAAATAGCAAAGCATGTTCTTCCTGCAGGAACCTTCGTGCTTGATATGGGACAGAATCTTGCAGGCGTACCAGAAGTGTCAGTAATGGGAAAACCTGGGCAGGAATTCAAGATTTATGTGTCTGAAACGCTTACGCCAGAAGGGGCATGCAACCAGCGCATGACTGGAAGACAGCACTACTATTCATATACGATAAAGGGTACAGATGTAGAGACCTATCGCCCTCGTTTCTCTTACTACGGATTCAGATACATACAGATTGAGGGGGCACGTCTGAGCGACGAACTGGCAAAGAGCCTCGGTGTTGACAACAATACAGAATCTGACGAGTCATTGCCTGTAATAACATCTATTCAGTCATGCTTCGTGCACAACTCTGCAAGAAAAGTATCTGAATTCCAGTGCAGCAATGACCTTGTAAATAAGACTCACGAACTGATAGACAAGGCTACACGCTCAAATATGCAGAGCGTATTTACAGACTGTCCTCACCGCGAGAAATTAGGCTGGCTGGAGCAAGACTGGCTGAACGGTCCTGGACTGTTCATGAACTACGATCTTACAGGATTCGCTGCACAGACAGTACAGAACATTGCTGATGCACAGCGGCCAAATGGTTCTGTGCCTACCACTGCGCCAGAATATGTTGTATTCGAAGGACCTGGCATGGATGTCTTTGCTGAGTCGCCTGAGTGGGGCGGCACATTCATCATGATGCCATGGATGTATTACGAGCAATATGGTGATGACTCGCTCCTAAAGCAATATTATCCACAGATGAAGAAGTATGTAGACTATCTTGCCTCTGTCGACTCTTGCGGAATACTGAAACAAGGACTAGGCGACTGGTATGACTATGGCGACTTCCGCTCTGGATTCTCACGCAACACATCTGTTCCGCTTGTTTCTACAGCTCACCACTACCGCTGGACTCACATGATGGGTCAGATAGCCTCACACCTCGGCAAGCAGAATGATGCAAACGAGCTATCAGCTCGCAGCGAAATGATTAAGAAAGCATGGCAGAAAGAGTTCGGACTGCGGAAGAACGGCATAGGAACAGACAACTTGCTACGCTCGCAGACAGGCATGGCTATAGCTCTTGACCTTGCCCTCATTGATACAGAAGACCGCCAGCTGGTGCTCGACTCTCTCATAGCAGACATCGAACGTCACGGATGCCGCCTCACCACAGGTGATGTCGGCAATCGCTATCTGTATGAAGTGCTGTGTGAGGAAAACAAGCAGGAAGTGCTCTACAGAATGCTCAATCACTATGACGTGCCAGGATACGGCTTCCAGATAAAGCAGGGCATGACAACCCTGACAGAACAATGGGACCCAGCAAACGGTTCTTCGATGAACCATTTCATGATGGGACAGATTGATGGTTTCCACTTCACCTCACTTGCAGGAATAAACATACATGGCAGCCATGTAGTGTTCAATCCGCAGCCAGTAAAGGATATGAAGTGGGTGAAGGCATCTACAGAAACTCCATACGGCAAGGTGGCTATTGAATGGAGCCAGGATGCCAACGGAAAAATCAACGCAAAATACAGCGTACCTATAGGTATGACATGCGAATATAAATAATGTTATTCAGCCTTGGCACGATAGAAATACGAAAAGATAATAATCATACAGCAATGAGAAAAACATTTACCGCCATTGCGCTTGCCCTTGCGGCAAGCCTTCCGGCACAAAACAACTACACCGGTAAATTTGAGCGTTCACTTTCGGACGTATCAAAAGGCATAGAGAAACGCTTCGGAGTAAAGCTGAAGTGGGATGTTGACACTGTGAATAAGCGTCTGCCGTATGCCGACTTCCGCATACGCCCATACTCTATAGAAGAGACACTTGACAACATCTGCAAGTATTTCGACTTCAACTGGTGGGACCAGGGCAAGAATACATATAAGATTAAAGCATACGAATATATGCGCCGCCATACCAGCGACGGTGAGAAGATGCTCACATGGCTGTCATCGCTCTATAGCAATAAAGCTGAATGGGAGGCACGACGCGACACCCTGCAGCGCGAACTGCGTCAGCGTATTGAGATTGACGCTTACCTCGACTCATGCGTCAAAGGCAAGAAAGCCATCCTGTCAAAGGTGCGCAAGTATGACGGCTACACCGTTCAGAACATCTGCATAGAGACTCTGCCAGGCGAACACGTATATGGCAGCATCTATACTCCTGCGAAACGCGGACAGCATGCGCTCATCATATGCCCTAACGGACACTTCTATGACGGACGTTATCGCAAGGACCAGCAGCAACGCATGGCTACTCTGGCACGCATGGGAGCAATATGCGTAAGCTACGACCTCTACGGATGGGGAGAGAAAAAGGCAGAAGGCCCTAAGCACCGCACCGACCGCGCTCATGTCATACAGGCACTTGACGGTCTTGTGCTGCTCAACTGGATGATTGAAAACCGTGCAAAAGAGATCGACATGACACGCATCGGAGCAAATGGTGGCTCTGGTGGCGGTTCGCTAACTGTACTGCTATCGGCTCTTGACAACCGCTTCACAGCTGTTGCTCCTACAGTAAGCCTCGCATCACATTTCGACGGAGGCTGTCCGTGTGAAAGCGGAAAGCCTATACACCTGTCGGCTGGTGGTACATGCAACGCCGAATTGCTGGCTATGATGGCACCAAGACCAGTACTGGTTGTCAGCGACGGTGGCGACTGGACAGCATCCGTGCCACAGTTAGAGTATCCATATCTGCAGCGCATCTGGCAGTTCTACGATGCTAAGGATGCTATCAGCAATGTGCACCTGCCTAACGAGCGTCACGACTTTGGCCCTAACAAGCGCAATGCAGTCTACGATTTCTTCATAAAGGTTTTCAAGCTTGATGGCTCTAAACTCGATGAGAGCAAGGCAACAATAGAGCCTTATGAAAAGATGATGACAGGCAGCAAATAATCTCTGGACAGAAGCAGGAGCATCGGCAGCATAGACGATGCACGCATATACCAGTGAAGATAAACCACAGAAAACAAGAAATAACCAAATAAAATGTTTATGAAAAAACTTACAAGAATCATTAGAGGAGCATTTCTCCTCGCTACGCTTCTCTCTCCTTGCGTTGCATCAGCGCAAAGCAATGTAGAGACACAGCGTCTGTATCTCTCTGGCAAGGGATGTGACGACATGGTACAGTGGGACTTCATGTGTACTGATGGCCGCAACTCTGGCAAGTGGACAAAGATTGGTGTGCCATCATGCTGGGAACTCCAGGGATTCGGCACATATCAGTACGGCATGCGTTTCTACGGCAAAGCACGTCCAGAAGGCATCGCCAACGAGACTGGTAAATATAAATATGAATTCCAGTTGCCTAAAGAGTGGGAAGGCCGTCAGATTCTGCTTTGCTTCGAGGCAAGCATGACTGATACTTACTGTGATATAAACGGTAGAAAGGCAGGCTCAAAACACAAAGGCGGATTCAATCCTTTCTATTTCGATGTGTCTGACCGCATCTTCTTCGGTACAAAGAAAAATCGCATTGAGGTGACTGTAGACAAGGAGTCTGAGGAAGACGCAGTAAACATGGCAGAACGCCGTGCTGACTACTGGAACTTTGGCGGCATCATCCGTCCTGTCTTTATCATCTCAAAGCCAGCACGCAACATACACCGTGTAGCTATTGATGCTAAGCATGACGGCCGCTTCGTAAGCAATGTTTATCTGAATCGTCCTGTTAAAAGCGGCACAGTAGCCCTTGATATTCGCGACCTCGCTACAGGCAAGACAGTTGCTACATCAAAGGCAGAAACACGAGGCACAGACAATGCAGCATTCAACTTCAACGTGAAGAACGTAAAGATGTGGTCGTCTGAGACTCCAAACCGCTACGAGGCTGTCTACACTCTTTGCGACGAGCAGGGCAAGGTGCTTCATTGCGAGCGTCAGAAGTTCGGTTTCCGCACTATCGAGGTACGCCTCAACGATGGTGTATACGTAAACAATCAGAAGATTATGTTCAAGGGTGTAAACCGTCATTCTTTCCGTCCAGAGTCAGG
>JAFPAS010000087.1 GCA_017424205.1 Prevotella sp.
GAAGCTTTGCTTTGTCCTGCATTCGCTGTTCGCGCACCAAACGGTAAGAGCTGCGCCCTTACTTCGTTTGACGTCCGCTGCTCAAGCTGGCGAAGCCTTGCTTTCTCCTAATTATTCCGCCAGAACTCTGGGGTGAACAGGACGAGTACGGAGAATATTTCGAGACGGCCGACAAGCATCATTGTCGAGCAGAACCACTTGCTGATGGTTGGTATTTCTGACCATGACATCGTAGGGCCAATCTCAACGCCCAGGGTAGGGCCGACATTTGAAAGGCAGGACAGACACATCGTGATGGAGTTGATGACATCGATGCCGATGGCCGTAAAGAATGTGGCTGAAACGAAGAAGAGTCCGAGATAGAGGCTTATGAATGGCAGTATGCGCATTCGGGTGGATGTCGGAATCAGCGTCTCGCCTATGCGGACGGGCAGAACAGCATTGGGGTGAAGTATCTGCCGGAATTCATTACGTATTATCTTGAGTATCATGACAAGACGGACACATTTCACACCGCCTGCTGTAGAACCGGCGCAGCCGCCTATGAACATGCATACACCAAGCACAATCCATGTCACGTGAGGCCATTTGCCGGCGTCGTCGCTGAATAGTCCTGTGCTTGTGATGAATGACACGACCTGGAACAAGCCATAGCGCAGAGAGTCAGCGAAGTTGTAGTTGAGGTCGCGCATCAGATAGAATACGATGATTGCTGTGCATACGACGATGGCTGATATGTAGAGCCGTAGTTCTGCATTGCGCAGTGCGTCGCGTATGCGGAGCTTGGTCACGGTGATGAAAAGCAGGGTGAAGTTTATTCCGGATAGGAAGCAGAAGAGCGTTCCTGTGTATTCGATAAATGGAGAATTGAAAAATTCTGTTGATGAATTATGTGTTGAGAATCCGCCTGTAGCTGTTGTGGTCATGGCGTAATTCACGCAGTCGAAGAGCGACATTCCTCCGATGTAGTATGTGGCTGCGCACGATGCGGTCAGCAGGATGTAGACCATCCATATGGCATGCGAATTGGTTGACAGGCGCGGATGCATCTTAGTCCTGATGGGGCCTGTGGCTTCAGCCGAGAATACCTTGATATTGCCGCTGCCAACGAGTGACGGCAGAAGTGCTATGGTGAAGAATACGATACCGAGACCTCCAATCCATTGGGTCATCGTGCGCCAGAAGAGAATGCCATGAGGGAGTATCTCGACATCGTCAATAATCGTTGCTCCTGTTGTGGTGAACCCAGATATTGTCTCAAAGAAAGCGTCGGTGACATTGTCAATGTAGCCACCGAAAAGAAATGGCAGCATTCCGAAAATCGAGAATATTATCCATGTAGATGTTACAAGAAGATAAGCATCCTTGCGGCTCAGGTTGTTGTTAGCCCCGCGTCCGCAGTATCTCAGTGCAGTGCCAGCCAGCGCAGTTATTATGATGGTTGCAAGGAATGGCATCATATCGCTCTCGCTGAGGTATAATGACACGCCGAGGCAGCAGATCATGAGTGTTGCCTCAAGCCATAGCAGCGAGCCTATAATCTTGTATATGATTTTCCAGTTGAGCATTTGTGTGTGCGTTCGGGGGGAGGATTGGTGCTTAATTAGAGTTAGAGCCTCGTGTTATTTGAATAGCTGCTCTATCTTGCGTATGTTCACGTTGTGTGAGAATATCATGACGGAGTCGCCTGGCTGTATCTGTGTCATGCCCGAAACGAGCATTCCTCGTCCGGCACGCATCAGTCCGCCGATAGTCATTCCGTGAGGCAGTCCGAGATCTTTCACTGGCTTGCGTGTTATCTTCGATTCGAAGGAAGCCGTAAATTCTGCCACGTCAGCATTTGATGTCATCATAAACTTAACGTTCATCATCTCATTGTCGAGCAGCATCTGATAGATGTGGCCTGCAGCAATGATTTTCTTGTTTATGATAGTGCCGATATCAAGGCTCTCAGCCATTGATATATAGTCAAGATTCTCTACCTGCGCAATGGTCTTTCTCACTCCTCGTCTTTTTGCTGCGAGACATGCGAGGATGTTTGTTTCTGCGTTTCCGGTAAGTGCTACGAACGCCTGGGTGTTTGATATGTTCTCCTCTCTGAGCAGCGACATGTCTCTTCCGTCGCCATGAATTATCATGACGTTCTTCTTGTCTATCAGTTCGTTAAGCTTATGACAGCGTTCTTCGTCGCGCTCTATGATTTTCAGATTCATGTATTCTGGCATGGTGTGCGCTGTTCTTACAGCAGCTTTGTCACCTCCCATTATCATGACGTTGTGCACATCCTCATAGTCTTCCTTGCCTACAATCTCTCTGATGTAGGGGATGTATTCTTTTTTTGTCATGAAATAGGCAAGGTCTTGCAGTTCAAGCTTGTCCAGACCGCCAGGTATGATTGTCTCCTCACCGCGTTTTATCGCTACGATGTGATAAGGGTCGTCTGGTCCGCAGAGGTCTTTCAGCGGAGTGTGCAGAATTTTTGCCGTGCCTCTCATCTTTATTGCGAGCAGCACCAGTTCGCCGTTGAAGATGTCCCATCTTTGTCTGACCCATGTCATCTTCAGACCTTTGACAATGTCTTCAGCTGCGAGCACTTCGGGATATATCATGTCGTCAACACCGATTTTAGGGAATATCTTTGGTGTTTTTGGGTCGATATATTCGAAATTGTCTATTCGTGCCACTGTTTTCTTTGCTCCGAGCGCTTTTGCGAGAGCAGAACATGTGATGTTTGTTGTTTCCTGTGGCGTTACAGCAATGAACAGATCAGCACCATCAACTCCTGCATCACGCAAGGCATTGATGCTTGTAGGATGAGCAGCCACTGTCATTACGTCGCACTCAGCCTCTATCTCCGATAGCTTCTCTATGTCGGTATCAATCAGAGTGCATGCTATTTTCTCGCCTGCCATCAGTCGTGTCAGGTGAGTGCCCATAGCTCCAGCTCCAGCGATAATTACTTTCATTTGTGTATAGGTGGGGGTTGTAGATGTCTATTCCATCATATGCAGGCATGTCTGCTTTATGCTTTCTGCATCTATGCCTACAATTTTTTTGAGTTCGCTGACTGTTCCGTGTTCTACAAAACAGTCTGGCAGTCCCAGTCGTCTGACAGTTATGGTGTAGCCGTTGTCTTGCATCCATTCTGTCACGGCAGAGCCCATTCCGCCGTTACGTATGCCGTCTTCCACAGTGACTATGCAGTCATAATTCTCTGCCACTTCTCTCAGAATCTTCTCGTCGAGAGGTTTCACGAAGCGCATGTCGTAATGAGCGGCTCCAATTTCCTTCGCCACCTGCATTGCGTCGCAACCTACTGGTCCGATAGTGAGAATGGCGAGGCGTTTCTTTCCTGGCAATGGTTTTTCCGGACTGTACATCAGGCGTCCTTCGCCGACTTTAATCTCCTTCATGTCGCAATGCCAGTCAGGTTTCGAACCGCATCCTCTTGGGTATCTGATAACCCATGTTGCCTTGTCTGGCAGCTGCGCTGTGTACATCATGTGACGCAGCTCATGTTCATCCATAGGTGAGCATATGGTCAGATTTGGCACTGGCCGTAGTGAAGCGATGTCGAATGCTCCGTGATGTGTCGGACCGTCTTCGCCTACTAATCCGGCTCTGTCGAGACACAGCACGAACGGCAGACGCATTGTTGCCACATCGTGTATGATATTGTCGTAGGCTCTCTGTGCAAATGCAGAATAGATATTGCAGAACGGCAGCAGCCCGTCTTTCGCCATTCCAGCTGCAAATGTCACTGCGTGTCCCTCGGCAATGCCAACATCAAAGGTGCGGTCTGGCATCTCATTCATCATGATGTTAAGCGAGCATCCTGTCGGCATGGCAGGTGTGACACCTACGATGCGGCTGTTTTTCTTTGCCAGTTCAAGTACGGTATGCCCGAATACATCTTGGAATTTCTGAGGTTTGCCGTTTCCTTCCGTTGTACCGGCAGCATCGTCCTTGCGTTCTCCGTTTTCTGGATTAAACTGCCCCGGTGCGTGCCATATGGTTGGGCGCTCCTCTGCCGGTTTATATCCGTATCCCTTCAGTGTGTGCAGATGCAGCAGTTTTGGGCCTTTCATATTTTTTAGCAGATGCA
>JAFPAS010000088.1 GCA_017424205.1 Prevotella sp.
GACAGTATATATAGGTTCAAGTTCGCCTCCTACAAGCGACACATGCAGATGTTTCATAATGTACAAGTTAAGTTATTAGTAAAAAATAGTCAGTTGTCCACAAAGGTACATTTTTCTTACAAATTAGCAAAATATTACAGACCTTTTCTTTACGAAAACATCAAATAAATTAGTAGAGAGGAAGATAGAAGAAGATAGAGGGAGATAGAGGATGATAGAGGAAGGGAGAGGAAGGGAGAGGAAGGGATAGGAAAAAGACTTGTGCCGTGGGTTCAGGTATAAACAGAGAGCCTGAACACCAGGGGGATAGTGTTCAGGCTCTCTATTCGTATATAAGACTTTTTTCTTATTTCTGTTTCTCCAGCAGGTTGAGCATCTTGAATGTGGCGTTGATGGCGGCCTGTGTCTGGTCGGCATCGAGGGCACGTGTGCGGAAGATATGTTCGTTCTGCCGCCATGTGATGACTGTCTGCACAAGGGCATCAGTGCGTCCGCCTGGCGGGATGGTCACTGCATAGTTGATGAGGTCTGGCAGCGAACGGCCCATATTCTCCTTGTATATGCGGCGGAGAGCCTTCACGAAGGCGTCGTACTGTCCGTCGCCTGTTGCATCGCCTGTGTATTCCTGTCCGTTGATAGATATCTTTATGGATGCTATAGGCTTAATGCCATAGGATAGGCTGACCATGTATCCGAGGAGTTTCACCTTGTCTTCCTCCTCTGGAGCAGAATGCTTCAGCACGTCAGAGACGATGAACGGCAGGTCGTCCTGCGTAACTCGTGCCTTGCGGTCGCCCAGTTCGGTGATTCGCTGGGTAATCTTCCTTACCTGCTCAGGAGTCAGCTCGAGTCCGAGCTCCTGCAGGTTCATTTCGATGTTTGCCTTTCCTGAGCTTTTTCCTAAGGCATACTCACGCTTGCGTCCGAAGCGTTCAGGTGTCAGTTCGTTGCAGTAGAGCTTATCTTTGTTGTCGCCGTCGGCATGAACGCCAGCCACCTGCGTGAAGACATTCTCTCCGACGATGGGCTGGTTAGGCGCAACAGCAATGCCACTGTATGACTCTACCACCTTGCTCACCTCGTTCAGACGGTTCTCGCATATATTAGTCTGCGCATTGAAATGGTCTTTCAGGATGACATGTACAGAACTCAGCGGAGCGTTTCCGCAGCGTTCACCCAGTCCGTTGACTGTAACATGTATGCCTGAAGCGCCAGCGAGGACAGCAGAGAGCGAGTTAGCGACAGCAAGATCGTAGTCGTTATGTGCGTGGAAATCGAAATGGATGTCAGGATATCTGCTTACCATCTTCGTGAAGAACTCCGTCACGAGCATCGGGCTAAGCACGCCGAGCGTGTCTGGAAGCATGAAACGACGTATGCCGCTGTCTTTCAATCCCTCCATGAGCTGGAAGACATAGTCAGGCGAATTCTTCATGCCATTAGACCAGTCCTCGAGATAGAGATTGACCTCCATTCCTTTGTCGTGAGCATACTTCACCTCACGGAGGATGTCATTGATATGCTCAGGAGCTGTCTTGCCGAGCTGCTGCATGCAGTGCTTAAGCGATCCCTTAGAGAGAAGGTTAATGACCTTTCCGCCGCAGTCAGCAATCCAGTCGACAGAACGTCCGTTATCAACGAAGCCGAGCACTTCGACCTTATCAATCATGCCTGCCATCTGTGCGTATCGGCATATCATTTTTACGGCTTCTTTCTCACCTTCTGATACGCGTGCCGATGCCACCTCGATGCGGTCAACATTAACATCTCTAAGCAGCATTCGTGCCACCATGAGCTTTTCATGTGGCACAAAAGACACTCCGCTGGTCTGTTCGCCATCGCGGAGTGTGGAGTCCATTATCTCAATAAACTTTTGCTTCATTTATGAGTATGAGTGTTGTTTAGAGGATATAGATATTCTAGAAGCTCTAGAGAATCTAGATGGTCTAGATATTCTAGAAATTTTAGATTATCTGGAGTTTCTTTATTTCTTTTCGTAGTTCTCGATTTTGTCTGTGTTAGACAAGAGGAAGTCAATGTCGTCGTATGCGTTTTCGAGACAGTATTTCTTATATGAGTTTATCTCGAAATGCTCAGAGTTTCCAGTAGTGATGTTTGTCACTGTCTGATTAGGCACATCAACCTTCACCTCAGCCTGCGGATTCTGTGCTATAGTGTCGAAGAGCTCCTGCTGAAACTCTTTTGACACGATGACAGGAAGCACGAAGCAGTTGAGGAGATTGTTGCGATGTATGTCAGCGAAAGATGAGCTAATAACGACACGGACTCCATAGCCAGCAATAGCCCAAGCGGCATGCTCGCGTGAAGAACCAGAGCCCCAGTTCTGTCCGCCTACGATAATCTCATGCACACCCTCACGAGGAGCCTCAGAGAATTCAGGCTGATTCATGACAAAATCAGCTACTGGCTGTCCGTCAGCATCGTATCTGAGGTCGTGCATGAATGCGTCGCCGAAGAATTTCGGGTCGCGTGTAGTGCTTGCAAGGTATCTTGCAGGTATGATGAGGTCAGTATTGCAGTTGTCAATAGCAACCGGAATACATGTTGACTGTACGATATTGAATTTTTGCTTTGCCATAATTGTATTATGCAATTATTGTTTCACTTAGTTATATATTGCCCAAGCAATAACATTCCGAACGTTTCGCTTACAGTTTTCTTGGGTCAGTGATGACACCTGTCACAGCCGATGCTGCCACCACGAGCGGCGATGCGAGCACAGTGCGTGCACCAGGTCCCTGTCGTCCGACGAAGTTACGGTTGCTGGTAGAGATTGAGAGTTTGCCTGCTGGCACCTTGTCAGGATTCATGGCGAGGCATGATGAGCATGAAGGCAGACGGAGTTCGAACCCTGCCTCTTCAAGAATCTTATCGATGCCCTCGTCGATAATCTGCTGGCGTACAAGCCATGAACCTGGCACGAGCCATGCCACGACATTCTCTGCCTTCTTTCTGCCCTTCACAACGCTTGCGAAAGCGCGGAAGTCTTCGATGCGTCCGTTTGTGCAAGCGCCGAGGAAGCAGTAGTCAACTGGTGTACCTTCGAGCTTCTGACCTGGCTGGAACTGCATATAGTCGAGCATGCCGAGGAACTGTTCCTTCTCATTCTCTGCAATCTCATCGAGTGTAGGTATGCACTCGTCGATAGCGATGCCAGCTCCTGGGTTTGTGCCGTATGTGATGCGTGGCACGATATCTTCTGCACGATAAGTCACTTCCTTATCGAAGACAGCATCGTCGTCGCTGTAGAGCTGCTTCCAGTCCGCTACCGCCTTGTCCCAGTCAGCACCCTTCGGAGCGTATTCACGTCCCTTGATATACTCAAATGTTGTCTCGTCAGGAGCGATAAGTCCGGCACGCGAACCCATCTCGATAGAGAGGTTAGAGAGTGTCAGACGTCCTTCCATCGACATATTGCGGATGGCAGAACCTGCATACTCTACGGCGTAGCCTGTCGCTCCGGA
>JAFPAS010000089.1 GCA_017424205.1 Prevotella sp.
ATCTGTATACATGTATCATGCTGTCGAACAGCCAAGTCAAAATCTGACATATTCCTCATGACGGTGCCATACTTCTGTCTTATCAGCAACTCTCCCCTTTCATCACCTGCCGAGTCGTAACGTGCTATATATCTTAAGAGGTCATCTGCGTCAATGACACTATCAGCAATGGCCATAGCCTCATCGACAAGAGACGTTTTGAGCGAATTTCCCTTGTTACTACACGCTATTATAAATAATGTGATAGAGAAAATGAAGAAAAATGATTTTTTCATAGATTAAATACTGTTTTCTACTGCAAATATAATAAAAAAGATACATTTTTCAATATTTCTTGAAGTTTAAGTACAAAAAATTGCTCTACAAAACCCATTTTGTCTTTTAAGTTAAAATAAAAGTCGTTTCAGTTAAAATAAGTTTTGTTCAATATTAATATCTTTGCAAAACAAAAATTAATTTATGATTTATTTTTTTAATACAAACCGATACAAACAAAAAAACATATAAACTTTCTAACTATCTAAAAAGTTCTTTATTATGAAAAAGTTACTTTTATCAATGCTGCTTATGCTGGTCGGGATGGCCACTTGGGCACAGGATTGGGAGGCTCCATCAGAGAACGAGTACCAATCTTCTACACCTGTTTATGTACAGGTAAAAGTAAACGGTGAGGAACAGATGAAGGCACAAGTGGCTGCATTCATAGACGATGACTGCCGTGCGGTTTCGTTTGAACCAAATGCGCTTATTGGCGACAACCAGTATCATCTTCTCCGTGTATGGGGCGATCCTACTGCAGACAATAACAAGAGCATCAAGTTCAAGGTAGCATGGGATGGCTTAGTGTTCAATTTCACTAAGACTGTTCCGTTTACAGGTGAAACGTACAACGAAATTCCGTTGGTTTTGAACGTTGACCTGCCTACAGCGGTTACTCTTACTAACCCTCTAAACATCGAGGCAAATCTTCCTTACTCATATGATTTGACCAACGACATTAAGTTGGTTTATGGCGATGAGTCATATACTCCGCTGGGCGAATCATCAGTTGAAGGCGAATTTGTTTACGAATGGGACTTTGCAAACTCTTCAAGCTATTTCACTGTTGAAGGCAACAAACTGACAGCAACTGCCGAGACAGGAAAAGAGGGCAGATATCTTGGCCTTAGAGTTTCTTTAGGCGAATGGTTTGAGACGAGCACCTCTACAATGGTCTTTATCACCAAGCCAGAAGTTCCTGTGACAGGCATTTCTTGTACACCATCAGAATGGACTATCTCTATCAATGACAATCTCTACGAATTAGAGGATCTCAACAAGGCTATCACAGTCCTGCCAGAGGATGCTACAAACAAAGAGTACACCTTCGTACCTGCAGACGATGCTGCCGCAGAGATATTCAATAATGGTACATTCTCAGCTGCTGGTACATATAATATAAACATCGTATCGATGGCTGACCGCAGCAAGTATGCTACAATCAAGATTACAGTGACTGTACCTGTTGAAGGCATCTCTATCAGTTCACCTTCAGGAACATTCTATTCTGCCATTGGCGAGAATGTATTTGATCTGATTACTCCATACATCAATGTTTATCCGGAAGAAGCGACTAACAAGGAGTTTAGTTTCGAGATTCCTGCCGAAGCTTCTGACGCTATTGTTGACGGTGTTGCTTATCAGCCTGGAATATATACAATATATGTTGTAGCTGATGAGAATCCGGAGATAAGAAAAAGCGTAACAGTCATAATCAATAAGATTGAGGCTCCAGAAAGTATCAGTCTGAATATTGGCGAGTCATACATCCGCAAACTGACAGGCGAAATTGAAGTATTGCCTATGTCAGAAGAAATGTCTTTCACATACACCCTCGCGCCAAAGACCGACACAGATGCTGCTGCATTTGCAAATGGTGTTGCAACAACCGCAGGCGAATACACACTGCTCGTGACATGTAACGAGAATCCTAAAGCTACAGCTGAGATTACAGTATATGTACTGACACCAGTGAAACTGAACTTCCCATCATCATTGACACTTTCAAAATTCAAGGATACCGAGTTCAAGATTACATTAGTTGAAGGCGACAACTTTGAAGCTGGTTATCTTTGGGTGTATGTCCATGGCGGCGTAGATGTCATGCCAGGAGTGGGTCTGCCAGTTGAATGCACACCTGTTGAAGGCACAAGAAACATGGAATGGATTATAAGAGCCAACTTATGCGGATATAACTATATGACCGTAGAATACAAAGGCGAGTGGATGGTAAACGAGGAAGGTATTGACATGGTTGAGCTGAAAACACCAGTGGAAATACCATTCAACCATCAGGGATGGGACTGGATATACTATCCTGCAACCTACGACCTCGTGACAGAAGATGGCAACTATCGTCCTTGGATGAATGTTGATTCAAACAACAGAATTATTGATTTGCGTTCACAGACCGACCTTCTTTATAACGACGAGAAGCACGGCCTATTCGGTACGATATGGTCACTTACTGCCTTCGATGGCATGTATAAGATAAAGGCTGCATACGAGGATCCTTTCGACGCAATGATAGTTGACGACGGTCATGGCGACTTCTACTGGGATAGATATGCAATCAAACCTATCGCAAAGGGATATAACTGGATTGGCTACACAAACGAATGGGATTTGACAATCGACGACTTCAATACTCTCAACGATATAAACCAGGCTACAGAGGGCGATGCTATTATCGGCAAGGATGGTTTCGCTGAATACGATGCAGTTTCAGGCAAATGGATTGCCCAGGACGGATTCATACTGAAGGCAGGAAAGGGCTATCTCTATTATAGCAATAGCGAAGACGAGGAGAAGATGGTTAGCTTCGATACATATCCATCAGAGTCTGATGAGGCTCAAAGCAAGTCAGCAATCAGAAAGACAAATGTATGGAAGTATGATGCAGGCGCATTTGCTGACAACATGGCTATCATCGCAGAAATCAATGCTCTGCAGAATCCTGAGGATTATACAATCGGTGCATTTGTTGATGGCGAATGCCGTGGCGAGGGTAACTTCGTTACAGCAAACAAGATGATGATAAGTGTTGCGGGCAAGGCTGGTGAGAATGTCACCTTCCGTCTTTACAACACCGTAACAGGCCAATACAGCGACATCATCGAAAGCCTGAATTATGCGCAGAAGGTTGGTTCACTGAAGAATCCAGTTCGCTTCACAGCACCATCAGTAACTGGCATTTCTGATGTAACATTCGATTCTGCTAATGATGCCAACGCTATCTATGACTTGAACGGCCGTCGTGTCAATTCAATGGATAAGTCTGGAATGTATATTATAAAGACAGTCGAGAACGGCAAGGTAGCCGCAAAGAAGGTTGTCAGAAAATAATAGACACATATATACTCAGTACTTGCCGTATGTAGCATACGGCAAGTACACCTTATTTATATAAGGGGCGTTCTAAAAAATACGTCGAGTTGATTTTTGTTCTTCTTTCGTATGTGCTTTTGTAAGTTGAAGAAGGAGCATAGCGGGCTATGTGACTGATGAAACTTGACAAAATGACATCGAAAGAGACGGAAAGCGACCGAAACTGAAACAATAGAATCAGTGAACACTTAAATTCGTAATTTTTAGAACGTCCCATAAGATAGACGGCAATAATATGATATATCCTTTGCTCTGCAATGGCAATATATCAATAAATCAAACGGACGATGCTAAATAAATCCATAAAGAAGATATTCGCTTTGGCTGTAGCAGCAATGCTTGCCAGCGTTATGCATGCCCAGAACATCTCCGAGATTGCGAAGAGTGATCCACTTATTATTACGGGTGCTGTGGGCACGCAAAACACGTATCGCTATTCATCTGCAGGCAACGGTTTCTCGTCGCCTATGAGCAATACTGTCTTTGCCAATCTGAACATCAGCGTCTATGGCTTTAGCATGCCGTTCTCGTTATTCTACAGTAACGACAATCTGGATTTCAACTATCCTCAGATATCATTTAATCTTACTCCGCGCTATAAGAACTGGACTGGCCACATCGGACAGTCGTCAATGTCCATGAGCAATTATGTGATGAACATGTCGTTCAACGGATTCGGAGTTGAGTATAATAGCAAGAAATTACGTGCAGGTGTGTTCTACGGAAGATTACGTAATGCCATAAACGGTGACCCGACAAATCCATTTGCCCGCACACCACAATACAAACGTATGGGCTGGGGCTTCAAGGTTGGCTATGGCTCTAACAAAAACTTTGTCGACCTCTATCTTCTCAGAGCATATGACTGTGTCAACTCTATAGACGAGACATGGCGCGGAACGCTCGCACCACAGGAGAACATTGTTGTCGGAGTAAAAGGACAGACAACACCATTCAAATGGCTGTCACTGACAGCTAATGCAGCAACATCAGCATTCAATACTGACACTCGTGCAGAGAAAGTTCCAGTAAACACATCGTTCGACAAGGTATTCGATGTAAAATACAGTTCCCTGATGCGTTTTGCCGGTGACGTAAATGCAAACATTATTCTGCCAGGAGTAAATGCAAATATAAGCTATAAGATTGTACAGCCAGACTACACCTCGCTCGGTACATATTATATGTCTAACAATTATCATAGTTTAGGAATCACCTTAAGCACCACATTATTCAACCGACTCTCGCTTACAGGAACATTCTCCGGACAGGAAGACAATCTATCTAACGAGCAGCTCTATACCACATGCGGATATGTATATGCTGCCAATGCAGCAATGCGCATCGGCGACAATTTTAATGTGACAGCAAGCTATAATGGATACATCCAAGCACAGCGTGACGGCACGATGGCTGTAAACGACACGACAGAGGTTAACAGACAAATGCACAGCTTCAGCCTCTCGCCAACATACCTCTACGAAACAGAGACCCTTGGGCATAATGTGAATCTTTCACTGAACTATACGGAAAATAAAGACATGAACATGTTTGCTACAGGCGAAGGCGATGTAAAGACTAAGGCGCTGGGTCTTTCATATAATATAGATGTAAAACCTATCGAAACAGACTTCACCCTCAGTTATAGCCATCAGGAGTCTGAAGGATTTAATTCTCGATACATCAGTGATATTGCTTCACTTGGAACAAGCCGTTCTTTCCTAAAAGAGAAAAACCTGAACTTCTCGGCTTCTCTGTCATTATGCTACAACGAGGTGGAGCGACGTTCAAAGAGCCTATCTATGGGATGTGACTTTTCTGCAAGCTATACATACAAGAATGTTCACATGTTCTCAGCAAGCGCAGGCTTTAATAAATATGGTGATGTCAACATTACCGAGACACACAGCACACTTGACTGTACAGACATTACAGCGAGTCTAAACTACACATACACCTTCACGCTGCTATCTATAAAAAACAAGGCAAACAAGCAGAAGAAAGATCAAATGTAGACAAAGCTCCACTAAAAGCAAGATATGAAATGCCCGCATGATGGCATATATATATTATAAGTATAGTATCTAATCTCACGATTATAGAATAAGAATTATGAAGATATTCCGGTTAATCATAACTCTGGTGATACTCCTTTCTGGCACACTAAAAGCGTCAGCTTCGGAAATTATTGTAACCGTATCGCCAAAACAGAGCATTATGCCACCTCAGATACTGATGTATCTGGATGACCCTGGCCGATTCTTTACGATTACCCTGACAAATA
>JAFPAS010000005.1 GCA_017424205.1 Prevotella sp.
CCATACGCCTGTAAGCTGCACTGATGGGAAAGCCTTCATGCCGCCCTGCCCCTTGAAATACTGCTTATACATGAGTTGGAGCGAGTAGGTCGTAGAGAAATCTTCGTTGTGTCCATTGTATGCCGGACCGATGAGTGCGGCATGCTGATAGCGTGCACCGAAATTGCCTGACTTAGTAGAACACAGTCCACCGTTATACTCTACGTGCGCAGCAAAGCCCTGCTTGCCCACATTAAACTCACGGCTAATCTCGGTGTATGCACCACAAGCGCCGTCCTTCAGAAAGTCCATGTCGACGAAGTAATACCACGAACCAGCCTTATCGGTGCTGAAATGCTCAAATGTGAGTGTGAGTTTCTGACGCTCCGGCAGTTCGTCAGAGTAAATATTACGTCCGAAATCATAGTGCAACTGCAGATTCTGCGCTGCTGATGTCATGCCAATCATTACGAACATGACAATAAAAACAATCTTTCTCATAATTAAATTTAGTTTAGTTTGATTAAGTGTTACCCAGTATTATGCTCTTAGTCTGTCCTAAAAGAGCATCAAAATACAGGTGCAAAGGTACTACTTTTAATCTAAACAGCAAATAATATTAAAAAAAACTTCTATATGATGCGGTTTTTTCAATATATTTGCTAATTTTGCAGATGACATCACTTATTAGCCAAAATAAAATAAATCATAATAACTATGGAATACAGAGAATTAGGAAAAACAGGACTTAAAGTATCAACAATAGGTTTCGGAGCATCGTCGCTGGGCGGCGTGTTCCATTCTTTCAATGAGCAGCGCGGAATAGATGCTGTTTTTGCAGGTATTGACGCTGGCATTAACTACATCGACGTGTCGCCATACTACGGCCACTATAAGGCTGAGACTGTGCTGGGCAAAGCGCTGAAGGAGATTCCGCACGACAAGTTTATTCTGTCGACAAAGGTGGGCCGCTACGGTGAAGACGGCAAGAACACATGGGACTACTCTGCAGAGCGCGTAACACGTTCAGCATACGAATCGATGGAGCGTCTGAATATTGACTACATCGACATTCTGTATGTGCACGACATAGAGTTTCAGGCTTCGCTGCCTGGCGGACTGCAGAAGATTGCCGACGAGACACTACCAGCTCTCCTGAAACTGAAGGAAGAGGGTGTGGTGAAGCACGTGGGATGTACTGACCTGCAGCTGGAGAATCTGAAATGGATTGTGGAGAACACTCCTGCTGGCACTGTAGAGTGTCTGCTCTCGTTCTGCCACTACTGTCTGAACGACGACAAGCTGGCTGACTTCCTCGACTTCTTCGAGGCTAACAACGTGGGTGTGACCAACGCTTCGCCATTCTCTATGGGACTGCTGACTGAGCGTGGTGTGCCTGACTGGCATCCAGCACCAAAACCGCTGGTAGAGAAGTGTGTAGAGGCTGCTGAGTTCTGTAAGCAGCAGGGCTACCCTATCGAGAAACTGGCTATGCAGTATTCATGCAGCAATCCTCGCATAGCCTCAACAATCTTCTCAACAACAAGACCTGAAAATCTGCTGAAGAACATTGAGTTCGTCAACGAACCTATTGACTGGCAGCTCGTAGAGAAGGTGCAGGAGATAATCGGCGACCAGCAGCGCGTAAGCTGGGCTAATACGTAATTGGATTAAGGAGGAAGGATTAAAGATTAAGGAGAGCTTTCCGATTTCATTAACCCAAAAACGTTAAATATTAAACATAAAAACGATAACGCTAACGACAATAATGACTCTATCAGAAAAAGAATGCCGCGAGCAATATCTTAACAACGGCAATCCGCCTGTCATAATAGATGCGCACAGCCATCTGTGGCTTTGGCAGCATACAATAGTTAACGGCAAAGAGATTAGCCAGTTGCCAAACGGACGATCATCATTCCTCGGAAACGAGGTGCAAATGATGAATCCGTGGATGAGTGACAACTATAATTCGGCTGAGAAATTCCTCGCCAACATGGACTATGCCCAAGTGGGCGGGGCTGTGGTGACACAGGAGTTTATCGACGGACTGCAGAATGACTATCTCGAATACGTAGGCCGCCGCTGGGCTGACCGTTTCTTCGTGTTCGGCATGTGCGAATTTCGCAAGCCTGGTTTCATCATTGAAGCAGAAGTGCTGGCACGCCGCGGATTCAAAGGCATCAAACTGCCTGCTGCGCGTCTCATAGACGACTACGGACGCATACGCATAGACACAGAGGAGTTTATGCAGATGTACAGAATGATGGAGCAGAAGGGCATGATTCTCGGCATAGAGCTGGCTGACGGCGACGTGCAGTGTGAGGAGGTGGAGCATATCATTGCTGAATGTCCAAACCTGACTATGGTGATAGGACACTTCTGCATGGTGACACGTCCTGACTGGATGGCACAGGTTAGACTCGCCAGACATAAGAACGTATACATCGACATGGGCGGCATAACATGGCTCTTCAATGACGAATACTATCCGTATCCATCGGCTGTGAAGGCTATTCGTGAGGCTGCTGACGAGGTGGGTATGGACCGTCTGCTGTGGGGCTCTGACTATCCACGCACTATCACAGCCATAACATACCGTCAGTCGTACGACTGGATTCTGAAGACGACTGAACTGACTGACACTGAGAAGCGTATGATTCTCGGACTGAACGCACAGAAGGTATACGGATTTGACCGCCTGCCTGTGCTGAAGTATGTGCCGAATATGAGTGAATAACGAGGGGGGATTAGTTAACAAGTAGACGAGTTGATTTATTAGTTGACAAGTAAACGAGTAGACGAGTTATTGGTAACGTCAAAGCCGAAGGCTTCGCCAGCTTGAGCAGCGGACGTCAAACGAAGTAAGGGCGCAGCTCTTACCGTTTGGTGCGCGAACAGCGAATGCTGGCAACAGATAACCTTTAACCCTTAAACATTAACCATTAAACATTAACCATTAAACATTACCCCCATTAAACATTAAACATCTAAAAACAATCAGAATATGAAAGCAATTACAATTCCGGCACCACAGCAGATGACTGTGGTTGAAATGCCAAAACCAGAACCAAAGGCAGGTGAAGTTCTGCTCAAACTGGAGTATGTAGGATTCTGCGGATCGGACCTCAACACATTCCTCGGACGCAACACTATGGCGAAGGAGAATGTCATCCCTGGTCACGAAATCGGTGCAGTGATAGAAAGCGTGGGCGAAGGTTGCCCTGAAAACCTCCAGCCAGGCATGGTGGTAACAGTTAATCCTTATACTAACTGCGGACACTGTGCTTCATGCCGCAACGGACGTGTGAACGCTTGCCAGCACAACGAGACTCTAGGCGTGCAGCGCGACGGTGCAATGTGTGAGTACATCGCTCTGCCATGGCAGAAAATCATACCTGTAAAGGGTGTGTCTACACGCGACTGCGCTCTTATCGAACCTATGTCTGTAGGTTTCCATGCTGTAGACCGCGGACAGGTGTCAGACATCGACACAGTACTTGTATTCGGCTGCGGTATGGTCGGACTGGGTGCTGTAGTGCGTGCCGTACAGCGCGGTGCAGTAGTTATTGCTGTCGACCTCAGCGAAGAGAAACTCGATATCGCTCGCGAACTGGGTGCTACATACGGCATCAACTCTAAGGAGGAGAACGTAGTGGAGAAGGTGATGGAATATACTGATGGATTTGGTGCTGACTGTGTTATCGAAGCTGTAGGCGCTCCTATAACCTATGTTACAGCCATCAACGCTGTTTCATTCACAGGACGTGTGGTATGCATCGGCTACGCAAAGAACCCTGTAGAGTTCGAGACAAAGTATTTCGTACAGAAAGAGCTCGACATCCGTGGTTCACGCAATGCAAATCCAAGCGATTTCCGTGCAGTGCAGCGCTACTTCGACAAGAACAACGTGCCTATGGAGCGTTTCATTTCAGGCATTGCTACACCTGAGACAGCAAAGGAAGCTATGGAGAAATGGGCTGCTGACCCAGCACAGGTGTTCCGTCTGCTGGTAAAATTCTAATGTGACAACAGTTCGGGCTGAATAGTATAACAACTATATTGCCTCAGCATAACCGAAAAAATGTATAAAGGGGGAATTTCCTTAATGTATTAGGGAAATTCCTCTTGCAGTTTAAACGAATCTTCGTAATTTTGCATACAGAAAACAAAACTGAAAAGAATACAATTATGAAGAATATAATGATTTGGGCTGCCGTAATCCTGATTACTCTCAGCAGTTGCAGCTCGTACACAATGGCTGGCGCAACAATGGGCGGACTTGTAGGTTCTGCAGTCGGCAGACTGGCTGGCGGATATGCTGGCTCTGATATCGGAACTCTCGTAGGTGCTGCTGCAGGAGCAAGTCTGGGCGCTGCTGCTGAAGCGAAGGAGCAGGCTGAGTATGAACGCCGTGCAAGAATACGTGCTGAGCAGTATGCGGCAGACGATGTATACCGCCGTGATGTGCGCAGCAGACAGCAGAAAGGGCATTTTGACAGAAGAACACGTGCCACTCAGAAAACTACCTCATCAACAAGGACTGTACGCATGAATCAGGGTAAGAAATCATACAGATTTGAAATCGTAGAGAACGAACCTGGACAGAAACGTACAAACCGTAACATCGCACCGGCTGACTCATCAGGATACAGCAACCAACCGCTTTATGACGATGAGATAAAAATGGAATAACAGATACGCTCTTTTCATAAATACATAAATACCCACAAGATTAAACTGAGAAGGCAAGCACAGGCATCATACCTGTCCGCTTGCCTTCTTTTTGCATTTATGGACTTTAGTATTTTTCTCGTCATCATATATTAAAAGCATACTCATGTCATACATTTTTTTTGATTAGCACATAGTAAACAACGAGAAACATAACATCAGCGAACTGGCAAGGCGTCTAACAAATCTTAAGATAGGCACTGTAGCCAAACACCTCATGATATCTTTCATCTGCATCATATCTGCACGGCATCTGCACAAGGGCAAACATATTATGCATCAAGAAGTTACGCGCTTTTTGTGCAGATGTACAGATTTTCTTAAATACAAAAAAACAAATGAGAAAGAGGGGGAAGTTGACAAGTAAATAAGTAGACGAGTTGACAAGTAGACGAGTTGTTTGTAACGTCAAAGCCGAAGGCTTCGCCAGCTTGAGCAGCGGACGTCAAACGAAGTAAGGGCGCAGCTCTTACCGTTTGGTGCGCGAACAGCGAATGCTGGCAACAGATAACCTTTAACCCTTAACCGTTAACCATTAATTAACCCTTAACCGTTAAACATTAAACTTTAATCTTTAATCTGTCATCCTACCGTTTGGTGCGCGAACAACTTATGCCAGCTTCATTCTTCATTGGCTTCGCCGATTCTGCTTCCACTCAGCAGAGATTAAACAAGTTTATCTCTGCGCTCGCTTACTCGCAGAATTCTTCATTGGCTTCACCAATTTTATTTTTACATTCACCAACTAAATTTATTAACAAAACATTTGCAGAATTAAAGATTTTTTACGACCTTTGCCGAATAGTAAGAGAAACACTGCAAGCAATGGACGACAAGAAACCTAACATCAATTACGACGAAATTATTCTGCAGGAAGCAGAGAAAGTTTTCAGTTCAATGAAACCAAGAGTGTCTGAACGCCAGTTCAAGCAATTGCATGACGCTTTTGACTTCGCACGCGAGGCTCACAAAACACAAGTGAGGAAAACTGGCGAGCCATACATACTCCACCCTATCTCTGTGGCACAGATATGCGCAGAGGAACTAAAACTCGACACGAATTCTGTTACCGCAGCATTCCTACATGATGTAGTTGAAGACACACCTTACACCGTAAAAGACATCACACAGAGATTCGGTGAGGATGTGTCATTTCTTGTCAATGTCGTAACTAAACGAAAGAAGGAGGCTTGCAAAACGTCAAAGCAGGTTGACAACTACAAACAGCTGCTTGAATCTATACAGTATGACGTCAGAGCGCTCATGGTGAAACTGGCTGACCGTCTGCACAACATGCGAACGCTGGCAAGCATGAAGCCTGACAAGCAGATGAAGATTGCCGGAGAGACGGACTATTTCTACGCTCCGCTTGCAAACCGTCTCGGACTATTCAGCATAAAAACCGAACTGGAGAACCTTTCGTTCAAATACCGCTGCTACATGGAGTATGAGGACATCGTCGAAATGCTCGAGCGTGACAAAAAGAATAACGAACGGAGGCTGGACATCCTTACTACAAATATAGAACAGGTGTTGCTGGCTCATGGCATAACAGCTAGAGCACAGGCTTACTGGCGTGCGCCATACAGTATATGGAGAAGAATGAAGGAACAGCAGCGCGATTTCTGGCATCTGGACAATCGATACTATATCCGCATAACATATACAGACTGCGAAGACAAAACTCTGAACGAGAAAAA
>JAFPAS010000090.1 GCA_017424205.1 Prevotella sp.
CATCCTCACACTTCAGAATCTCCTCAGCGTATGTTACTTGGTTCAGTCCCAGTTTCTGAGCCACCTGTGGACCCACCTGTGCTGTATCGCCGTCGATAGCCTGGCGACCGCCGATAACGATGTCCACATCACCAATCTTCTTGATGGCTGTGGCCAAAGCATAAGAAGTGGCAAGAGTGTCGGCTCCGGCAAACAAGCGGTCGGTCAACAACCAACCCGTATCTGCACCGCGGTATAGTCCTTGACGGATGATTTCTGCTGCTCGTGGAGGTCCCATGGTCAGGATACCTACTGTAGAACCTGGATTCTGCTCCTTTAATCGAAGAGCCTGCTCCAGGGCATTTAAGTCTTCAGGATTGAAGATTGCAGGCAGAGCGGCACGGTTGACAGTTCCTTCAGCTGTCATGGCGTCTTTGCCCACATTTCTTGTGTCTGGTACTTGCTTAGCAAGCACTACAATTTTTAAACTCATAATGTTTATTTAATTATTAGTGTATATTTCAGTTTATCCCTACAAAATTAGTCTTTTTTTACTTTTTGACAAAGAAAAACGGTCAAAAACTGCACATTATAAACCAAAACGTGCACAAATCAAAACATTTGTGCACGTTTCATTCAGTCCGCCCGAACAGAATACCTTATAGTAATAATCCCTCATCTCTCATCCCTCATCTCTCATCGTTCATCGTTCATCCTTTTTAAAAGGAGTGCAGGAGTTCAGGAGTGACGCTTCGCTTAGGAGTGTAGACGTATGCCTGACAAGCAATCTCTCATCCCTCTTCTCTCATCCCTCATCTCTCATCGTTAATCGTTCATCGTTCAACGTTCATCGCTTATCGCCACGATATTCATATCGCGCCAATGTTGCGCCTTGCGGTATTTCTCAACCGAGGCGGCTGGCACATGTATCGTTATGTCTTTGCGGTTGAATATAACAGAAAGTGGTTGAGGCTCTGTTGAGTAGTTGTAAACATGTTTCAGACTATCGCAGTGGAAGAAAGCATATTCGCCTATAGTCTCAACGCTGGCAGGAATGGTTATCTCTTTTAGACTTTTGCATTTCCAGAATACGCCTCGACTTATTGTTCTCAGCGTTGATGGTAGTATTACTGACTGAAGTTCCAGACATTCGGCAAAAGCATCAAGACCAAGTGTTTCCACCCCTTCTGGTATATCCACACTTTTAAGGCTTTTGCATATAGCAAACGATGCGTGCTTAATGGTTTTTAATGTCGTTGGCAATTTGACACTTCTTATTCCTGATCTATAAAAACATTTAGCTTCTGTTTCTGTAATCCCCTCAGGTATGTTTACCGATACTAATCCTTGTGAAGCCTCAAAAGCAGATTTTCCAATTCTTCTTAAAGAATTAGGTAGATTCACGCTTACAAAGTCATCATATTTTTTAAATGCAGAGTCGGCTATTTCTGTTACGCTATACGCCTTGCCGTCAATCTGTATTTCTTCCTTGATGTAAATGTTGGTTTCGCCAGATCTTGTATCTTTTTTCACATGTCGTTCTCTGCCAATAGCCATACAAGAGGCATCCTCTTCAGATATAATCTTATAATGCACCCCTTCTATCGTTGCATCTTTTTCTAAATACAACATCAGATATTTGTAGTTCTCACTGTTCTTGAACATTTGCCATCCTATTGATGCTGCTACGAGAACGGCGATGCAGCTTAATGCAATCCACAACTTCTTGTAACTCTTGTTTATCGCCTTAGCCATGGCTTTTGCACTGTCGTAGCGTTTCGCCTTGTCTTCTTTCAGGCTGCGCTTCATAGCCAGTCGATAGGATAGTGGCAAACGCCTGTCGCTTTTTTGCTCGATATATTCCATAAGTTTTCCAACGGTGTATATATCGGTGCGTGCATAAAGTTCTTTGCGTTTTCTTGCCAACTGCTCTGGAGCCGAAAACGCTTTTGTCATGCCAGCTGTAAACGTGTAGTCGTCGGTGTCGCAAAATCCCAGGTCGATAATCTTCACATCATTGTTAATGCGTGTCAGCATTACGTTCTCTGGTTTCAGGTCGCAATAAACGATGTTGTTCCTGTGCATGCACTCAAGAGCATCCAGCAATTGGTTGAAGAACTTGCTCAGATTATCGTCATTGCGGAAATATGAAGGCTCGTTTTCCAGTTTCTCGGCAAGCGTTTCTCCCGTCACATATTCCATAAGTATGTATGGCCCATCACCGTTCATGCCCAGCTCCTTATATCTTACGATGTTGGGATGGTCGATGCAATGTCCTATCTCATACTCTTTCTTGAGTATCAGGTTATATCGTGGATTGTCAATATGCTCGGGGCGCAACTGTTTCATGAAAAACTGTTCGCCTTTTCTGCTTACAAGAAATGATTGTGATGTACTTCCTGACGATTTTAATGGCTCGATTTTCTCAAACAAATCGTAGCTCTCTTCTGAAATGAAACTTGATACTTTCATTATGATCTTCTAAGTAAGTTGAATGCTATTCCGCCGTTGCGTCCGCAGATGTAGTTTGTTGGTTTGCCGCCTTCGTGTACAAGACAAAAGAGTTGAAGCGGTTCGCCATTAATGAAATATTGCACATGAAACGTGTCACCTACACTCAGTTTGCTGTTTACCGATTCTGTCACGGTAAACATATCAATC
>JAFPAS010000091.1 GCA_017424205.1 Prevotella sp.
CATTCAATGCTGACGGAGGCCGCTGTGACGAATGTAAGGGAGCCGGAACAATAACTGTAGGAATGCAGTTTATGGCAGATTTAGAGTTGACGTGTGATGCTTGTCACGGACAACGATTCAAGCATAACATACTTGAAGTCAAGTATAAGGATAAGAACATATTCGACATCCTTGATATGACAATAAACCAGGCCATTGAGTTCTTCACACTGCCTGAAAATGCCAACAGCAAGAGGACGAACAGGAACAATATTGAGCAGATAATCATCAACCGCCTTAAGCCACTGCAGGATGTAGGATTAGGCTATATAAAACTCGGACAGAGCTCCTCTACCCTTTCAGGAGGCGAAAACCAGCGTGTTAAGCTGGCATATTTCATCGGACAAGAGAAGCAAGAGCCAACCATCTTTATCTTTGATGAGCCAACAACAGGTCTGCATTTCCATGACATCCGACGTCTGCTGAGTTCGTTCGAAGCACTGATTCTGCGAGGACACACAATACTGATAATCGAGCACAACCTCGATGTAATAAAGTGTGCAGATCACATTATAGACATCGGTCCGGATGGCGGACATCGTGGTGGTGATATCGTTTTCGCAGGAACACCAGAGGATATCGTCAAATGCAAGAATAGCATCACGGGCAAGTTCCTGAAGCAAAAAATACACACATAGGCAGGCATGTTTTCTCAATATGCCATCAGATAAAAACAAAGGTCGGAAATACTGAAATATCGGTGTTTTCGGCCTTTTTTGTATCATTAGCATCAGTCATATTGTTGTAATTTCAAGTTGTCCTGATGCTGTTTGTATTCAGTTTTTCTTAATATTTTTACGTTATTAAAAGATATAAGACTTACGAAAATTGGATAACATATATCAAAAAAAGCCGAATAAAAGTCAAATCCTATGAGAGAAAAACGAAAGTTTAAGTTTTTTTTAATAACTTTGCACTCGTATTATATTAAGTATTAATGGATAAGAAGATTTTATTCCCCGACTATATTTTTGAATCTAGTTGGGAGGTATGTAATAAGGTAGGAGGAATTTATACAGTTTTATCTACACGTGCTAAGACACTGCAGGAGAAACTTCAAGACAGGCTGATTTTTATTGGTCCAGACTGTTGGGGAGAGAACAGTTCGCCATATTTTGAAGCTGACAGCAGCCTACTGGAGAATTGGGAAAAGAAGGCACATGCAGAAGGTCTGAAGGTAAAGGTTGGCCGATGGACCATTCCTGGCAGCCCGATAGCTGTTCTCGTAGATTTCAAGCCATATTTCGATAAGAAAGACGAAATATACACAAAGCTGTGGGAGAAGTATCAGGTAGACTCTCTGCATTCTTACGGCGACTATGACGAAGCAAGCATGTTCTCTTATGCAGCAGCGCTTGTTGTAGAAAATCTTTACAGTTATCTTTGTTTGTCATCTCATAAGGTCATATATCATGCCAATGAGTGGATGTGCGGCCTCGGTATGCTTTATATCAAAGACCGTCTGCCAAAGGTAGGAACAGTGTTTACAACTCACGCTACAAGCATCGGCCGTTCTATTGCAGGCAACCACAAGCCGCTGTATGACTATCTCTGGGCATATAACGGCGACCAGATGGCACAGGAGCTTAATGTAGAGTCGAAGCACTCTATAGAGAAGCAGACAGCCAAGTTTGCTGATGCATTTACAACGGTGTCTGATATCACAGCACGTGAGTGTCAGGAGCTTCTTGACAAGCCATGTGATGTGGTTCTTCCTAACGGTTTCGAGAATGATTTTGTTGCTAAGGGAGCAGCCTTCACTAAGAAGAGAAAGGAAGCCCGCAAGAAGATATTCCAGATAGCAAACTGTCTGCTTGGCGAAACCTTCAGCGATGACACACTGGTTATAGGCACAAGTGGCCGCTATGAGTTCAGAAACAAGGGCATCGATGTGTTTATCGAGTCAATGAACCGTCTGCAGAGAGACACACGTCTTGGCCGTAAAATCATTGCTCTGGTCGAGGTTCCAGGATGGGTAGGTTCAGCACGCAAGGACCTTCAGGAAAGACTTGCTACAGGCAAGACCTACGAAACTCCGCTCGACTATCCTATGCTGACACATATACTCAATAATATGACTCAGGACAATGTCCTCGACTCATTCAAGCAGTATGACATGTGGAACAGAGCCGAAGACAAGGTGAAGATAATCTTCATCCCATGTTATCTGACAGGCCGTGACGGCATCTTCGATATGGAATATTATGATGTAGTGATCGGCAACGACCTCTCTATCTATCCATCTTACTACGAGCCATGGGGCTATACCCCACTCGAGTCAATCGCCTTTAAGGTGCCTTGCATCACAACAGACCTTGCTGGTTTCGGTGTGTGGGCAAACACTATAAAGGGTGCTCCGTCAGAAATTGAGGATGGTGTGAAGACTATCCACCGAACAGACTACAACTATTCAGAGGTAGCTGATACGATTAAGGATACTGTAGTCAAGTTCGCGTCATTCACTGATGCTCAGACCAAGAAGGCAAGAAGTGCTGCCGACAAGCTGTCGAAGAAAGCACTGTGGAGTGAGTTCATTAAATATTATAATGAGGCTTACGACATAGCGCTTCAGAAGGCTGCACAGAGATAAGTAAGTTTAAGGGTTAAGGGTTGATGGTTAAAGTTTTGGTTTAACGATTAATTGTCTTGGCGTTATAATCGTAATAATCGTAAATAACGTTATTCTCGTTTTTAACGTAGTCGTTGACAGAACAATCAACTTGTCAACTTGTCTACTCGTTAACTTGTCAACTAAACAATTAACTTGTCTACTCGTTTACTCGTTAACTCGTCAACTAAACAATCAACTTGTCTACTCGTCTACTCGTTACTTGTCAACTGAATGAATTATTTTACATAAGTGCTACAAATACGCTTTATCTTTTGCACTAAATATCTAAAACTGATATGATTATGCCATGTGCGTGTGTTTTTAGCTTTTTTGTTGTGTTATATTCTGAGAATAAAGTATATTTGCATTATAATTCTCACCGTGTTACACCACTATTATATATGACAATATGAAAAGAAGGCTATCACTAACAGCTATGCTAATCATGCTCGCTGTAACGCTAAAAGGACAGGTGTTCATAAACGAAATTATGCAGTCAAATATTGACTGTATAATGGACGACTTGAATGATTTTCCGGATTCTTGGGTAGAGGTATATAACGGGACATCGTCAGTTATTAATCTTGCAGATTATAAACTCGGAGAGAACAACTCCGCAGCCGAGGCATGGCAGTTGCCTAACAAGCGCATCGAGCCGAAACAGTATGCCATAATCTATTGTGACAAGGTGGCATCAGGACTTCACACTCACTTCCGTCTGGAGAGTGGCAAGGGTGGGGAGGTATATCTGTTCAAGGGCAATAATATTATTGACAATGTAACAGGTATTAAGAAACAGCCTGCACCAAATATAGCATACGGTCGTGAACGTAACACCGACGGTATGCCATCTGAAAAATGGGCATATTTCTGCGAAGCCACACCTGGCGCCCAGAATAGTTCGGCAGTAGCATCAGATATTCTTGGCGAACCCGTATTTAGCGAAGAAGGCAGAGTGAGTGAGACGAAGCAGAACATTAAGCTTACCCTGAGCTTGCCTTCTGGAAGTCCGCTTGGCACACACATACGCTACACACTTGACGGTACAGAACCTACAGCCTCAAGTGCGCTCTATAGTACGCCTATCACAGTAAACTCATCGATGGTTGTGCGGGCGAAACTATTTTGCAAGGGTTGGCTATCTCCGCGTTCTACTGTCCATTCTTATCTCTCGCTC
>JAFPAS010000092.1 GCA_017424205.1 Prevotella sp.
AGGGTCGTACAGATATCATCGCCATAGTGACTGCAGCGGATTAAACAACTGCAAGGGAAGTATTAAACGCGTGACACTGCAAAAAGCACAATCTATGAAACGTACTCCTTGCAAGAAATGTTATTAGCTATAAATGCATAATGCATGATTCTGGCACATTGTGACAGTATCCTGCTGTAATTTTAGTTAATAAATTTAAAATAGTTGGGTGCGTGATGCGTAAATGACTGAGTTTAAATATATTTTGCGTAATTTTGCATCCGCTTTAAATGCACCGTGATGATTCATGGGGCATAATATTATATTCTAACAATATTAATGTAACAAAAACAAAAAGTATGATTATCGTACCAGTAAAAGAGAACGAGAACATCGAGAGAGCACTTAAGAAGTTTAAGAGAAAGTTTGAAAAGACAGGCGTAGTAAAGGAACTCCGCGCTCGCCAGCAGTTTAACAAGCCTTCTGTTCTTAAGCGTCTGAAGATGGAGCACGCTATCTACGTTCAGAAGCTCCGCCAGAACGAGGAATAATTCTCCTCGCGCCGATAGCAATAATTAATATTGCTAAAAATTAGGCTGAAAATTTGGTGGTATCGGAAAAAATAAGTAATTTCGTAACCGAAAGATATTCTTTCAGCATTTAATGTGAGGCAAGGCTGTCCGATGTCGTAGAACTAGCGAAAATGCTAAGTGACATGACGAAACGAAGAGGTTATGATATACAATAAATTTATACAGTATATCAGTGTTGAACGCCGACTGTCGGTGAAAACAATCGAAACGTATGCAAGTACGTTGAAACTCTTCAAGGACTTTCTTGAGATGTTGCCGGAAGCAAGGACGCTGGAAACAGCGGACTCCGACAATATCCGCGACTGGATGGAACAGCTGATGGAACAGAAATGTTCGCCAGCGTATGTTAACCGTTCGCTCGCTGCTCTCAGAACTTTCTACAAATACTGCTACGCAACTGGCGTGATGATGAAGGATCCGGCACGAAGTATCGTGGGACCGAAACGAGCAAAGCGCCTGCCACGTTTCTTGAAAGAGAACGAAATAGATAGACTCGTGGATTTGTTGAGCAATGGTGAGATGACATTTGATAATGTTCGCACGCGTACTATTATATATATGCTCTATCTTACTGGCTTACGTGCAGCAGAATTGATCTCGCTCGATGACAATATGATTAGCTTTGTCAACAGGGAATTGAAAGTTACGGGCAAGCGTAATAAACAACGAGTTATTCCATTCGGCGAAGAACTTCACAGTATCCTTAGCGAATATATAACTGTTAGAAATAACAGTATAGAACGTAAGGATGATGCTCTGTTCGTTGGCGATAAGGGCGAGAGAATAACATATAATAAGGTGAGGAAACTCGTAAAGGAAACACTTCCGCTTGTTTCAAGCCTTGATAAATGTACTCCGCATGTGCTCAGGCACACCTTCGCAACGACAATGCTCAATCATGATGCAAATCTTGAAAGTATAAAAAAACTCCTGGGACACCAGAGTCTGAATACTACAGAGGTATATACGCACACAACATTTGAGCAGCTGAAGAAGATTTACAAGGAAGCCCACCCAAGAGAATAGCGCACTATGCGGATTCTTAATTGGTATGGTGCGATGACGGTGGTGGGGATGTCAAACCTAATAATACCCGTGACTATGGAAATTACAATTAATGCAATCCACTTCGATGCTACCGAGAAGTTACAGGACTTTATTCAGAAAAAGGTTCTAAAGTTAGAAAAATCCTACGAGGATATAAAGAAAGTTGAGGTGAAGTTAACAGTCGTCAAACCTGCAACTGCTCTAAATAAACAAGTAGCCATATCTACAAGCCTTGCTGGAACACCAGTTTATGTAGAGAAAATATGTGACACTTTTGAGGAGGCAGTTGACCTTGCAATCGATGCAATGAAGGTAAAAATGGCGAAAATCAAAGAAAAAATAAGAAATCACTAAAAAAAATGCCAAAATATTTTGGTGGTTAAAAAAAAAGTCGTACCTTTGCACCCGCTTAGAAACAATAAGCGCTTCGCACACTAAACGGGTGCAAGGTTTTGCCTCTTTAGCTCAGTTGGCCAGAGCACGTGATTTGTAATCTCGGGGTCGTTGGTTCGAATCCGACAAGAGGCTCAAAAAAAAGAAAGGGTGGTTACCAGAGTGGCCAAATGGGGCAGACTGTAAATCTGCTGGTTTTTACCTTCGGTGGTTCGAATCCATCACCACCCACTCCTGAGAGCGCGGGCTGAGGTCCAACTTCATCCCGCGTTTTTTCAGCGAAGAGAAAATGATCTTTGGAACATAGACGCGGAAGTAGCTCAGTCGATAGAGCACTAGCCTTCCAAGCTGGGGGTCGCGGGTTTGAGCCCCGTCTTCCGCTCTAAAAGCTCCACGCTGTATTAGCTCAGTGGTAGAGCACTTCCTTGGTAAGGAAGAGGTCCTGAGTTCAACTCTCAGATACAGCTCTCTCCAAGAGATGGAAACATCATCAGGGGGAGAATTGTGTGTTATAGACATATTGATTAATTAAACAAATAAACAAACAAAACAATGGCAAAAGAGACTTTCCAGCGTGACAAGACCCATGTTAACATTGGTACTATCGGTCACGTCGATCACGGTAAGACTACTCTGACAGCTGCTATCACTACTGTTCTCGGTAAGAAGGGTTTCTCAGAAGTTAAGTCTTTCGATCAGATTGATAATGCTCCAGAAGAGAAGGAGCGCGGTATCACAATCAACACATCTCACGTTGAGTATCAGACAGCGACTCGTCACTACGCTCACGTAGACTGTCCAGGACACGCAGACTACGTTAAGAACATGGTTACTGGTGCTGCTCAGATGGACGGTGCTATCATCGTAGTTGCTGCTACTGATGGTCCTATGCCACAGACACGTGAGCACGTACTTCTCGCTCGTCAGGTAAACGTTCCTAGCCTCGTAGTATTCCTTAACAAGTGCGATATGGTAGAGGATGAGGAAATGCTTGAGCTCGTAGAGATGGAAATGCGTGAACTCCTTGATCAGTATGAGTTCGATGGTGACAACACACCTATCATCCGTGGCTCTGCTCTCGGTGCTCTCAACGGTGTTGAGAAGTGGGAAGAGAAGGTAATGGAACTCATGGACGCTTGTGATACATGGATCGCTGATCCTCCACGTGATCTTGACAAACCATTCCTTATGCCAGTTGAGGACGTATTCTCAATCACAGGTCGTGGTACAGTTGCTACAGGTCGTATCGAGACAGGTAAGATCCACGTTGGTGACGAAGTTGAGCTCCTCGGTCTCGGTGAGGACAAGAAGTCAGTTGTTACTGGTGTTGAGATGTTCCGTAAGCTCCTTGATGAGGGACAGGCTGGTGATAACGTAGGTCTCCTCCTCCGTGGTATCGACAAGAAGGAAATCAAGCGTGGTATGGTACTTTGCCACCCAGGACAGATTAAGCCATTCAAGAAGTTCAAGGCTTCTATCTACGTTCTGAAGAAGGAAGAGGGTGGACGTCACACTCCATTCGGCAACAAGTATCGCCCACAGTTCTACCTCCGTACAATGGACTGTACAGGTGAGATCACTCTCCCTGCAGGTGTAGAAATGGTAATGCCTGGTGACAGCGTAGAGATCAATGTTGAGCTCATCTATGCAGTTGCTCTTAACGCAGGTCTCCGTTTCGCTATCCGTGAGGGTGGACGTACAGTAGGTTCTGGTCAGATCACACAGGTATTCGAGGACTAATCCTTGACCTAGATTTGTAAGAAAATACAAAAACAAAATAGATTCCCACTGCTTCTGGTGGTGGGAATTACTTACGGGAGTCTTTCAATGGTAGGAAAGCGGTCTCCAAAACCGTCAATGAGGGTTCGATTCCTTCCTCCCGTGCTATAGTAGTAAATAATATGTTTAAGAAAATAGTAAATTATTGCAAGGTTTGTTACGATGAACTTGCGCATAAAACTACTTGGCCTACGCGCCAGCAGTTGACACACAGTGCAGTGGTTGTATTATCTGCTTCCCTTATCATTGCTCTTGTTGTGTTTGCTATGGACAGCTTGTTCAAGTTTGTTATGACTACCATTTATCCTTAATTAAATCATTTAATCAAATGGCCGAAAAAGGTTTTAATTGGTATGTCCTCAAAGCTGTAAGTGGTAAAGAGGAAAAGGTAAAGGAGTATATTGAGGCGGAGCAGAAACACAATGAAATTTTAGCGAGGAATGTTTCACAAGTATTAATACCACTTGAGAAGCATGCTTCTTTGCGTAATGGAAAACGTGTTGTAAAGGAGAAAGTTTCGTTGCCTGGTTATGTATTCTTGAATGCTAACCTGACTGGCGATATCGCTTCTCTTGTTCGCTTTATGCCAAATGTACTTGGGTTCCTTGGTGGAACAGATTCTCCGATTCCTGTACGCCAGGCTGAAATAAATCGTATGTTGGGCACTGCAGAGGAAACTGCTATCGTAGAGGAAACTGATATTCCATACGAGGTTAACGAAACAGTGAAGGTGACAGACGGTCCTTTCAGCGGATTCAGCGGCATCATCGAAGAGGTGAATGCGGAGAAGCACAAACTGAAAGTAATGGTTAAGATCTTTGGACGTAAAACTCCATTGGAACTCAGTTTTATGCAAGTGGAAAAAGAATAGTTCGCAGTTACGTGTGAGACTTTCTTTTTATATATAATTCATTTTTAATATTAACAAAGAAATGGCTAAAGAAGTTGCTGGATTAATCAAATTACAGATTAAGGGTGGCGCTGCGAATCCTTCTCCTCCAGTAGGACCTGCTCTGGGTTCTAAGGGTATCAATATCATGGGATTCTGCAAGGAGTTCAATGCCCGTACCCAGGATAAGGCTGGTAAAGTTCTTCCAGTTGTTATCACTTACTACGCAGACAAGTCATTCAGCTTTGAGATTAAGACTTCTCCTGCTGCAGTGCAGCTCAAGGAGATTGCTAAGGTGAAAACAGGTTCTGACCAGCCAAACCGTAAGAAGGTTGGTGAGGTTACTTGGGATCAGATTAGAACAATCGCCGAGGATAAGCTTAAGGATCTTAACTGCTTTACAGTTGAGGCTGCAATGAAACTTATTGCTGGTACAGCACGTAGTATGGGCGTACAAGTAGTGGAGGATTAGTAGTATGAGTAAGAGATATATTGAAAGTGCTAAACTTGTTGACAAA
>JAFPAS010000001.1 GCA_017424205.1 Prevotella sp.
AATGCATTCTATAATTGCTCTGGCCTGGCGAGTGTTACCATCCCGAACTCCGTCACAAGCATTGGAATTCGGGCATTCCAAGGTTGCTCTGGCTTGACAAGTGTTGATATTCCGAATTCTATCACAAAAATAGAAAATCATACATTCAATGGCTGTACAGGCTTGTTGAGTATCAGCATTCCTAACTCTGTGACCGACATAGGAAGTAGCGCATTTTATAGTTGCTCTGGCTTGGCGAGTGTAACCATTGGTAACTCCGTGACAAGTATAGGAAGTACGGTTTTCGAAGGATGCTCAGGATTGAAATCAATGCGCATAGAAGACGGAGAGGCTTCATTGATTTATTATGGCAATTTTTCAAATACCATAGATTCTCTTTATATTGGAAGAAACATAGCAGTTAAGAGTTCTTACTTTAACACGGGAGAAAATAAACTGTCTGTCCTATCAATTGGAAAATACGTAGCAAGTCTTGACGACAAGATGTTCTATTACTGTAACAATATTACAAAAGTTATTTCTTATGCAACAGAACCACCTGTGGCATATCCTATGACATTTACCACAGACATATATGGCAAGGCGACACTTAGCGTGTTAGGAGAGTCAATTGAGAAATACAGAAACGCTGATGTATGGAAGAAATTCTCTAAGATAGAGGAAATAGACAATAATCCTGATGCCACAGAGCTGTGTGCAGTACCGGTAATCACTTATGCTGACGGCAAACTGCAATTTGCGTGCGAGACAGCTGGGGCGGAATGTAAATACACACTTACCGCAAAAGATATACAGACGGCATTCATTACTGCAAGCAATAATAGCGTAGACCTCACCGCATGTTACGACATAACAGCATACGCTGTGGCTGAGGGATACAAGAATTCAGAAAAGGTAACAGCCACCCTCTACTGGATTAACGGCAGCGACGTATCGACGAATATCAACCAGACGGAGATGCGCGGCGTAATGGCGACATGCTCTGGCGGAATCATCACTGTTTCAGGCTTGAGTGACGGCGAGACTGTAATGTTCTACAATGCTAACGGCGCTCTGCTATATACTGGCAGTGCGCAGAACGGCACAGTCTCTTACGCTCCGTCAGCATCTGGGGTGATAATCGTGAAGATTGGAACAACAAGTATTAAAGTTGTTCGTTGACAAGTAAACGAGTAGACGAGTTGATTGATAACGAGAACAATAACCTTAACTATTAAACAGAAAATAACCGCTTCGTGTATAATGCACGGGGCGGTTTTTCTTTTCTCCCACGGATGACACTGATGAACACGGATTTTCTTTTTACGAACACGGATAATACGGATTGACACGGATGTTTCTTACATACAAAAACATGAAAGAACCACTTATAGGCGGATGCTCTACGAGCAATGTGATATGCACAGATATTCATCTGTAAACAAGTTTCCAATGTCTATCCGCACACACCACGTCTGACGACCGCCTATAAGAAAAAACAATAAAAACAGTAGGTTGGCATTTAATATAAGAAGAGACAACACAGACAATCTTTTATCAGAATAAATTGTCTCTTATTGTCATAGTTGTCTAAAAAATGAAGAATTCTGCAAGTAGACGAGAAATTTCTTGAGTATAACAAAAAAACGAGTTGGTTGCTGACGTTCTTGTTGGCAAGCAATCCTTATTCCTTAATCTCTAATCCCGTAGATTGTTTTTGTTATACCAACGATAACCTCTTTCAAATATAACAAAAGCCGTATTTAAGATGGACAAAGGCTGTTGCCCGATACTTAAATACGGCTTGTTATGATGGGTGATGTGTCAAAAATGTGTGCAGCAATGCCTTGCTGGATTTTAGCACATGCTATTATGTCTGGCGCATGTCTTACGCTCCGAAGTTATCGAATCGTATCATGTTGTCTTCTACGCCAAGAGAATGGAGCAGGTCAAGCACGGTCTTTGCCATCATAGGAGGACCACAGAGATAGTACTCGCAGTCTTCCGGTGTTTCGTGCTGCTTCAGGTATGTGTCGCCCATGACGGGAGCCACGAATCCTGGCGTGTATGCTATGCCTGCAGCATCGGCCTTAGGGTCAGGACGGTCTAAGGCGAGGTGGAAATGGAAATTGCTGTACTCTTTTTCCAGTTCGAGGAAATCATTAAGGAACGGCACTTCCTCCAGTGCTCGTGCACCATAGAAATAATGCATCTCTCGTGTGCGTACGTTCAGTGTCTTGAGCATGTGCATGATTTGCGCTCTTAACGGAGCCATGCCAGCACCGCCGCCTACCCATATCATCTCACGGTCAGAGTCGTACAGCGGACGGAACTCGCCGTAAGGACCAGACATCAGAACTTTATCGCCTGGCTTGAGCGAGAAGATATATGACGAGGCGATGCCTGGGTTGACATCCATGAAGCCGCCGCCCTGCTCCTTAGGCTTGAATGGCGGTGTGGCTATGCGCACGTTGAGTGTGATGATATCGCCCTCGTCGGGATAGTTTGCCATTGAATACGCACGTATGGTAGGTTCGGTGTTGACGCACTTCAGATTGAACAGTCCGAAGCTCTCCCATGCAGGAAGGTATGTATCGCCTATGAGCGACCTGTCAAAGTCACGGTCGTAGTCGATGCTGAATTCTGGTATGCGTATCTGTGCATAAGAGCCAGGATGAAAATCCATGTGCTCGCCAGGAGGCAGCGCCACCTTATACTCTTTTATGAATGTAGCGACATTACGGTTAGAAATAACTGTGCACTCCCATTCCTTCACACCCATGACAGATTCGTCAACGTGTATACGCAGGTCGCCTTTGACCTTGCACTGGCATCCAAGCCGCCAGCCTTCTTTTATTTCTTTTCGGGTGAAATGAGACTTCTCAGAGTCGAGTATTTCGCCTCCGCCCTCGAGAATCTGCACTTTGCATTGTCCGCATGAAGCTTTGCCGCCGCATGCTGACGGCAGGTATATGCCGTTTTCGTTGAGTGTAGCCATTACGGAGTTGCCTTGCGGAACATCAAGCACGGTGTCGTCGTTGACTATAATCTTGACGTTGCCAGAAGGCGAGAGATATTTCTTTGCTATCAGCAGTATTACGACTAACAGTATGATGACTGCAAGGAATACCGTCATGCTGGCTATGATGAAGTTTATATCCATATCTAAAGGATTTATATATGTGTGTGTGATTACTTGTTTTGAATCTCTACAGCTTGAGTCCGGAGAAGCACATGAATGCCATGGCCATCAGTCCGACGGTGATGAATGTGATGCCAAGTCCTTGAAGCGGACGTGGGACATCAGAATATGCCAGTTTCTCGCGTATGGCGCCAAGCAGGCAGATAGCGAGCGTCCAGCCAATGCCAGAACCCAGGGCAAAGGCAATGGAGTCAGAGACAGAACCAATATACTGTGTGTTGGCTGGGTCGAGATTGATGCGCTGCTGCATGAAGAGCGAAGCGCCCATGATGGCACAGTTGACGGCTATGAGCGGAAGGAAGATTCCGAGTGCGGCATAGAGCGAAGGAGAGAAACGCTCAACAATCATCTCTACCAGCTGAACGATGCCTGCAATGACGGCAATGAACAGTATGAGAGAGAGATAGGTCAGGTCGACACCGAATATGCCATCGGCAGAAAGAACCTCTGTCTGCAAGAAATAGTCGACAGGAACTGTGATAAGCAGCACGAATGTTACTGCCATGCCTAAGCCGAATGAGGTCTTCACACTTTTTGACACAGCAAGATATGAGCACATGCCAAGGAAAAATGCGAATATCATATTGTCGACAAATATGCTGCGGAAGAATAATGATATGAAGTGTTCCATAAGATTAAGTTTTATGTTGTGTGTCAGTCTTTATAGAAATATGCTCTATGCACCCATATAACTATGCCGCATAATATCATCGCCATAGCAGGCATAGACATCATGCCATTGTTAATATATCCGAAATCGTAAACGCTGTCTGGGATAATCTGATAGCCTAAAAGCGAACCACGGCCAAACAACTCACGGACACCGCCAACAGCTATAAGAATATATGCGTAGCCCAGTCCGTTGGCAATGCCGTCGAGGAATGACGGCCACGGACTGTTGTATGAGGCAAATGCCTCGAGGCGTCCCATCAGAATGCAGTTGGTTATTATCAGACCTACATATACGGAAAGCTCTACGCTTACATCGTAAACAAAAGCCTTGAGAATCTGATTGACAATGGTTACAAGAGCCGCGACAACCACCAGCTGCACGATTATACGTATGCGAGTTGGTATTGTGTTGCGGATGATTGAAATGATAACATTTGAGAAAGCCGTAATGACTGTTACAGCAAGTCCCATCACGATGGCTGGCTTGAGCTGCGTTGTGACAGCTAAAGCTGAGCATATTCCAAGCACTTGTATCAGCACGGGATTATTGCTGTTAAGCGGTGCGAGGAAAACGGATTTGTTCTGTTTTGAAAATAGTTTGCTCATTTTTCCTGTATGTTATTTTTCGTTTAGAAAGTCAGAGTATAGTGCAATAGATTTTTTCAGCATCATGTCTACACCGTTACATGTAAGCGTAGAACCGGTAACTCCGTCGACGCAGTATGCACGCTCTTCTGGTTTTATATCGGTAGATTTCTTGACGCTGAGCACCACTTTTCCGTCGATGATGGCCTGCTTGCCTTTGAACAGGTCCTGCCATGCCTTTGAGTCCTTGATTTCTGCACCAAGTCCTGCCGTTTCGCTTGCATGATTGAAATAAGCTCCGTACACTGTCTGCTTGTCGGAGTTAAGGGCTATATATCCCCATATCGGACCCCATAGCCCCATGCCATTGACAGAAAGGATATATTTGGTGTTTCCTTCTGTCTTGCAAGTGTAAATGATGGCTTGCTGCGATGCGTCTATCGTATCGACAGAAAGGATTGTCTGGGCATACAGCGATTCTGCCTCGGCATCAGATGTGAACTGGCGTATATGCAGCGCAGCCAATACCTGCTTCTTCACATCGAGAGCAACGTTGGCATCTTGCTTGTCCTTTAATGCGCTATATACAAAAGCCAAAGCGAATGCTACGATAATAACGAGAATAATGCTATATGATATTATATATGCATTGCTATTTGTATTTAGTTTCTTTGCCATATTTGTCCTCCCTGATTATTTTTTTAAGGCACGTCGTGAACGTCGTGCCACATTTCGTTCTACTATACACCAGTCAATGAGAGGTGCGCATACGTTCATAAGCAGTATGGCGAGCATCATGCCTTCAGGATAGCCAGGATTCATGACACGCACTACAATTGCTACGCAGCCGATAAGAGCTCCGTAAATATACTTGCCACCCTCGGTGCGTGCTGCTGTCACTGGGTCGGTGGCCATAAAGACAGCACCGAATGCAAAACCACCAAGTATTAGATGGTCAGTGATGCTAAGTGATGACATACCGAGAGAGTTGAACAACATAGCCGTTGCTATTCCGCCAGCAAATACAGAGAATATGATGCGCCATGAGGCAACGCCTGTGATAAGTAGAATTGCTGCGCCTATGCCTATTGCTATAATGCTTGTTTCGCCCATGGAACCAGGTATGAGTCCAACTATTGCAGCTGTGGTGTCAATCTCCGTATTAGCGTTTAACGCTGCAAGTGCAAGAGGAGTGGCTGCTGTTGTTGTGTCGGCTATCGTATAGCCAAGCCCGAATATCTCGTCTTTTGCTACCCAGCAGTTGTCGCCAGACATAACGCTGGGGTAGGAGAAGAAAAGGAATGCGCGAGCAGCAAGAGCGGGATTGATGAAGTTCATTCCCGTACCTCCAAAAATCTCTTTACAGAAGATAACTGCAAATGCACATGCTAAGGCCAGACACCATAGCGGGCAGTTAACTGGTATGATAAGCGGAATAAGCAGTCCGGTAGCAAGATATCCTTCTTGAATCTCTTCGTGCTTCCATTGCGCCCAGGCAAATTCTATGGACAAACCAACAATATAGCTGACAAGAATCTTTGGCAACATTTGTAGCATGCCATAGATAAACATTGATAAGTGTGTTGTTTCAGATAGCTGTCCTGCTAATGCGGCATTCTGATAACCGATATTATACATGCCAAATAATGTGGCAGGAAGGAGCGCAATAATAACAAAACTGATGATGCGTTTCGAATCTACGGCATCATGGATATGTACTCCACTTTTTGCTGTTGTGTTGGGGACATAAAGAAAACTTTCAATGCCTTCAAACACACTTCCGAAAGCCTGCAACTTGCCGCCTTGCTCGAAGTTCGGCTTTATTTTGTTTAGGTATTTCCTTATAGCTTTCACGTCTTGATGTTTTTTATTTGTTTAACGTTTTATAGTTGAGCATACTCAGTTGGATTTCAGCTACGCATTTTCGCGTCGCAGAATATCAAGTCCTTGACGGACAATAGATTGAAGCGGAAGCTTCGATGAACACACGAACTCTGCTACAGCAAAATCTTCTGGACTGACCTCGTAAATTCCTAATGCCTCCTGACGCTCAATGTCGCCAGCAATAATAGCTTTTATAAGATGCTCTGCATATATATCCATAGGCAGGACTCGGTTGTACTCGCCAGACATTATCATATGGCGCTCGCCACCTTTTATACGTGCGTCGCAGTCGTATTCTCGGGTTTTAGGCAGTAGCCATGACAGGTATGTACGGCTGGCAGAGAACATTTTTGTGCGTGGCATGATCCATCCCAGCATTTCGTCTGCTGTGTCGCCCTCTGGGATTACGGTGATTTCAGATGTGAATGGTCCGATGTGGCATCTTTCGCAGGCACGAACTCCAGTTAGAGGATTACCTTTTATAATGCGTACGTTGCTGCCGTTTATTCTGCCATTAAGAATGTGTCCGATGTTCTGACCAACAATGACGTTGCTGTAAGCAGGATTTGTGACACACTGTCCTGCTACGGCAATCTTTCTGCGCAAGTCAGTCTTACCGCTCAGGAACAGTCGTCCGATGAAAATTACAGCAGTCGGGTTTACTGTCCAGATAACCTCATCTTTGTTAATTGGCATGATATGGTTTACATGCACTCCGACATTACCGGCAGGACATTTGCCCTCGAAGATGGTGACTGTGGCGTCTTTAATATTTCCGAGAGTCTCCTCCTCACTGCTGTTTATGCCGAGGTAAACCTCTTTTATCTTTGATAGAGCTGTTATACCAGCTTGGAAGTTATCTTCCTCGCCTGCAAGCTCATACATGAAATCTGCAGCAAGAGGCATATCGCGGAATGCAGATACGAAAATCGCTTTAGGAGTGGTGTCAGGAGTAGTGCTAACTGCATATGGCAGTTGGGTTATATATCCGAATAATCCTGCATTGAGCAGAGTCGTTTTTACATCTTCTGCAGTAGCATCTTGCAGGTTCGGTACGGAAAATAATCTATATTCGTTTTGCTCATCAGCCTCAACCTTTACAGACAATACTTTTCTGCGCTCACCACGTTCCACAGCCTTCACAATGCCACTGACTGGCGACGCGAATGATACTATAGGAGCATGCTTGTTGACAAACAAAGCATCACCAGCAAGCACACGATCGCCTTCCTTTACCACAACTTTAGGGACAATCCCTGGAAAATCGTCTGGCGAAAGAGCGAACATGGTGCCGCGGGCAACCTCTATGTCGCTATATGCCGCTTGTCCCTTAAGCTTGATGTCCAATCCTTTTCGGAGTTTTACAGCCTTTACCATCTTTGAATACCTTTTTATGTAAATAATTCTATAAAAATAGATTTGTAAGTATTTGCCTAAACTGAAATCTATATAGAGAAATACAATACAAATACATATTATCACTGCAAAATTACAATAAAAAACAAGAATAGAGAGTATAAATCATCAAAACATTTCATGGTGCAACTTTTTTTTTGTACTTTTGCATCAAAAATTAGGATATATCAAGAAATTTAAACACATAACGCTTATTATAACATGGACGCTCATCGGCATTTATGTTATGTCTGTTGCACTGCTGCATGTTCCAGCGGTGCAACGTGGTATAGCTTGCAGAGTGTCAGATGTTTTGTCAGATGTTCTTGCTTCGCGAGTTAGTGTTAGAAATGTCAGTATAGGATTGTTTAATCGCATTGTAGTAGATGATATTGATGTATCCGACCAAAATGGGCAGCCATTATTCTCGTGTCATCGAGCATCTGTAAAGATTGCTGTTATGCCACTGCTGGAGGGGCGTACGGTGATTACTTCAGCCCAATTGTTCGGAGCAGATGTCAGGTTGAAGCGTCAGCATAAAGACGCAGCATTAAACTGCCAATTTATATTAGATTTATTGTCGTCGGACGACTCTACATCACAAACCCCAATCGACTTGCAGATAGCATCTCTTGTGGTGCGTAATAGCGCAATTAGATATGACGTAGGCAAGACACCTCGACAAAAATCGATTCTTGACCCGAATCATCTTCATATTGAAAAGCTCAGCGCTCATGTTATGCTTAACACCTTGACATCAGACACACTGTCGATGCGCATGAAGAAACTTTCATTTAGGGAGAAAAATTCTGGACTGATGCTGCAACGGCTTTCTTTTGCTGCAGATGCTGGACGATATACTGCTAATGTCAGAAATCTTGAAATACAGACAGAATACAGTGATGTGTGTCTTGACGTCTCTGCCGAATTGAATGATGGAGAATTTCTGCGTGCCGCTTTGGTAAGCGACCATTCTTCTGTTGCCAGCCGTGATTTATCTCTCTTCGTAGCTGGTTTCCCCAAGATAGATAGAAATATTTTTATTGATGCTACGCTTACAGCTGATACGTCTACGGTAACTCTATCACGATGTGATATCAGTACTGCTGGCAGAGACTTGAATCTGAAAGTAAATGGTGAGCTTCAAACAGACATAAATCTTGCTGCAAAGAATGATACACTTCCGCACGTTAAATGGCAACTTGAGTTGTTAGAAGCAAATATCGGCAGCGAGATGCTTGGTGTACTTCTAGATTCATTCGGGGCAGATGCGGCTGTTGCTTCAAGAATAGGAAATGTGACGTATACGGCAGAGGCAGAGGGTAGCAATAATATCATGGAGGCTTCTGGCCGTTTGGAATGTGCTGCGGGAAAAATTGCTCATAGCATGTCGTTTGCCGATGGATGCTTGAGAGCAGAAATTGAAACGGACTCCCTTTTGGCCGGACAGATATTAGCGACAGACAAAGTGGGCACTGTAAATGGTCATGCTGATATAAAAATGAATCTTTCACCAGATATGAAGGAGGCTGAATCTTTCAGCGTAGATATAAAATTGCCTGCAGTGACAGTAATGAGATATCCTTACAAAAATGTTACGGCAGCGGTCAAGTATGATGCTACGTCTGCTGAAATGCATTTTGACGTTGATGATATAAATGCACAGATGTCTGCACATATATCTGCAGACAATGTGCAGCCGATATTGTCTGCTATATTAGGAAAAGCGAACGCTGTTGCAGTGAATGAGAAAGTGAAAATTCCGTATCATATCGCCAACAGAAAGAATTCAAATGTTATACTAACAGCAGATGTCAGAAATTTTAATCCGCAGGCACTTAATTTAACAGAAAAATATGACGCGACCGTATTCTCTGGTTCTGTAAAAGTAGATGTCGGTTCATTTAAGCCTTCGTTCTCGCTTGCATCTCTGCTGGATGATGTTGAGATAGATGTGCGAGATTTACATATTGAAAGTCCTGTTGATAGATATGTATGCGACAGCCTGAAGATTTTATCGAATCGTCCTGCTGACGGTGTTCGCCAGATAGCGCTGCATTCGGATTTTGCGGAAATGCATGCATCGGGACATTTTGATATTACTACGTTACAGCAGTCGCTCACTAATTTGGTTTCATCTAAGGTGCCTACATTGCCAGGACTGCCACAGTATGTGAAACAAAGCAATGATATACAGTTGACGGCTCGTATATCTGACGTAGAGCTGGTGAGACGATTGACGGGCATTGATATTGCCATAGGTGGTGATGCGGTTATTGATGCCTATATCAATGATAATACTGGTCAAGCAAATATATTGGTTAATGCGGGGCGTGTTCGTTATGGCAAAAACAGTCTTGAAGATATACATTTCAGTGTATATTCTCCTGATGACTCATTGCACTATGAAATCAAGACAGCATGGCATGACACAAATGATGGAGTTACGGAATTGGATGTCAGAGGTTCTGCAGCAGGAAACAACATAGATACCAAATTGACTTGGGACATTAATGATGATAAATCCTTCTGCGGAAGTTTGAATACTTCAAGCAGATTTTATAGCAATAAAGACGGAAAGGATATTGCCCATATTAGCATATCACCGTCAGAAGTGCTGATAGGCGATTCTTTGTGGCATATAGATTCGTCAGAGATTGTCTATTCAGATAATTATCTTAAGGTAGATAATTTCCTTCTGCATCACGGAATGCAATATGTGGGTATTGATGGACTTGCTACTGCCAGCAATACAGACTCGCTTAACGTAGCGCTCCATGACGTCAATGTATCATATATATTAAATCTCGTGAATTTCCATTCTGTGGATTTTGAGGGATATGCGAGTGGAGATGTCGTTGTCAAGTCACTTTTTAAAGACCTTGACGCTTCTGCGCAACTTGATGTAAGAGACTTTAGATTTGAAAAGGGAAGAATGGGCACGTTGACGGTTTATGCTGATTGGGACAATGCTGACGGGCAGGTGAACCTAAGAGCCCAGTGTGCTGATGATAATGTTATTCCTATAGGCTATTTCCTTAAAGAACGACAGACGACAGGAACACAATATGGCAATGCGATGCTGCATGATGGCAGGACATTGATAAATGGTTACATCTCGGCAAAAAGAAATTATATAGATCTTGATATTAATGCACATAATACAAGAGCGGAGTTTGTAAAGAGTTTTTGTAGCAGTTTCCTTGATGATGTCAATGTGTGGGCTAACGGACGAGCACGCTTATGGGGCGACTTAAAGAAGATAAACCTCACAGGAAGTGTTGTTGCAAACGGCACAGTGCTTGTTACACCACTCAATGCTGAATATACGCTGAAAAATGATACAGTGAATTTTCTGCCGTCAGATATTGAATTTGCCAATTGTAATGTTTACGATCGTTACGGAAACAAGGCTGTCGTAAAAGGAGCATTGCATCATACGCATCTTAGCCGTATGACATACGATATTGACGTTGAGGCAGATAAGATGCTGTGTTATGATTTTCCTGCGCTTGCCGGAGCTAGCTTTGGTGGATATGTCATAGCATCGGGAACATGCCGCATTACTGGCCGTCCAGGAGAAACCGTGTTTGATATAGAAGCATATCCAGAAGAGACAACAGAGGTAATATATAATGTGTCTTCGCCCGATGCTTTGCAGAATCAGGAATTTATTACATGGAGAGACAAAGAGCAGTCGGTACAATACGGAACTCTGAAGTCTTCAGAAGAACTGAATGCAGCCTCCGATAACTCCGATGAATTCCGTTCAGATATGCGTCTGAATTTCCTAATTCATGCTAATCCTGCATGCACTCTGCGTCTTATTATGGACGATAGAACTGGTGATTATATCACGCTTAATGGAAATGGCACGTTGCGTGCTAATTACTACAATAAGGGTGGTATGCATATATATGGAAACTACAATGTTGTTGATGGGGAGTACAAGATGACGATACAACAGCTGATAACAAAAAGTTTCCGATTCCTTCCCGGTGGAACAATCGCCTTTGGCGGTGAGCCATTTAAGTCTGCAATTAATCTACAGGCGCAATATGTTGTGCCGTCGGTGCCGCTTTCTGATTTGAATATCGGAAATTCTTTTGCTAACAATACGGTAAAGGTAAATTGTCTCATGAATATCACTGGTACAGCAGAGCAACCTAGAGTAGATTTCGACCTTAATTTACCACAAGCAAGTGCTGATGTGCAGCAGATGATAACTTCTATCATGGATTCAGAGCAAAAGCGTAATCAGCAGGTTGTTTATCTGCTTTCCGTTGGTAGATTCTATGCTGCAGACAACAACGCTTTGACAGAGACTGGCCAGTCTCAGGCTTCACTTGCAATGCAGTCGTTCCTGTCTGGTACACTTTCTCAGCAGATAAATAATGTAATTAGTGATGTCATATTGAAAAATCGCAACTGGAATTTTGGCGCGAATGTTTCGCCTGGCGATGAGGGCATGATGAATGCCGAATACGAAGGACTGATATCTGGACGAATGTTCAATAATCGTCTGCAGGTAAATGGACAGTTCGGATATCGTGACAACCCTAATGCTACGACATCGTTTATAGGCGACTTTGATGTGCGATATCTTCTGCTTCCTAACGGCAATTTGCAGGTGAGAGTGTACAATCAGACATCTGATAGATATTTTTCAAAATCAACGCTTAATACCCAAGGCATCGGCGTGGTATTCAAGCATGATTTTAATTCGTTCTTGCCAGTAAGGCGTGATAAGACAGAACAAGAATCTTTATTAGATTCGATTCCTAAGTAATTGCTATATTGAGTAGTCATGATACAAGATAAAAATTATAATATAGAAGAGCCGAATATATTAACGCCTATTGAGTTCTCTCATTCTGATATGTTATTAGGTGAGGAGAAAAATGCATTTACGGATTCTGCTGACGACGATAAAACCAACGATAGTCCATTCTCCTCTTTGGGAGATATGCTCGACGAGGCATCACGTATGCTTAATGATGCGCTGAACGAACAGATGAGCAGACAAAGGCGCAGGTCGCAGAATGGCGATGCTGGCTCATCTACTCCTTTTATAGAGAAGTTTTGTACAGACATGACAGCTGTAGCTGCCAGTAAAGACCCGCTTGTGGGCCGTGAGAAAGAACTGGAGCGCATGACCGAGGTGCTGTGTCGTAGAAAGAAGAATAATATTGTCCTTGTAGGTGAGCCAGGTGTGGGGAAAAATGCCATAGTAGAAGGACTGGCGCAACATATTTCTTGCGGAACAGCTTCTCCTCTACTCAGGGGAAAACGTATTCTTTCGCTCGATATGGCAGCAATGCTTGCTGGTACAAAGTATCGTGGTGATTTTGAAGAACGAATCAAAGGACTAATTCGCGAATTAGAAAATAATGATAGCATAATCCTTTTCATAGATGAAATACACACGATTGTAGGGGCTGGTGCATCGTCGGGTTCTGCTGATGCTGCCAATATGCTGAAGCCAGCGCTTGCGAGTGGTAAAATCCAGTGCATCGGTGCAACAACACTTGACGAATACCGGAAGACGATAGAGCGTGATGGCGCATTGGAACGTCGTTTTCAGAAAATTATAGTTTATCCTACATCCGAGAGCGGCACACTGGCGATACTTTATGGACTAAAAGACCGTTACCAGCAATATCATAATGTGATATATACAGACGAGGCCATCAAGGCATGTGTCGTTCAGAGTTCGAAATATATTCTGGCGCGTGCACAGCCAGATAAGGCTATTGACGTTATGGATGAGGCGGGTGCGCATGTCCGAATGAAGCATGCTGTCGTTTCACCGTTAGTAAAACGCTTGGAAACAGAATTGCAACAGGTTAAGATCGAGAAACAAGCTGCTGTCGAACAGCAGAATTTCGAACTTGCAGCTGTATTGCGCAATAAGCAGGCTGCTTTGCAGTCAAGACTAACAGAGATAGAGCAGGATGCGCATCATGCAGATAACGAATCACATATTGTTACTGAGTCAGACGTCAATAATGTAGTAGCCCGTACTAGTGGCATACCTGTGCATAAAATTGATGGTGATGAGATTGTCAGGCTTCGGAATTTATCGACAGTGCTCCGAAGCAAAATTATCGGACAGGACCATGCTGCTGAAACCGTGGCACATGCTATTCAACGCAACCGCATCGGACTGAAGCCGCAGCATCGTCCCGTTGGCACATTTCTGTTTCTTGGACCTACCGGTGTAGGAAAAACCTATATGGCGCAGACTATAGCTAGAGAGATCTACGGCACAGAAGATGCGCTTATACGTGTTGATATGAGCGAGTATAACGAGTCGTTCAATACCTCGCGGCTTTTGGGGGCGCCTCCTGGATATGTCGGATATGACGAAGGAGGACAATTAACCGAACGTGTACGCCGCCGTCCGTACTCTGTCATATTATTTGACGAAATAGAGAAGGCACATCAGAATGTTTACAATATATTGCTGCAGGTTCTAGACGAAGGTCGCCTAACTGATGGCAATGGACGACTTGTTGACTTCAGCAATGCTATTATAATAATGACATCTAATACAGGCACACGGCAGCTGAAGGAGTTCGGACGTGGAATAGGTTTCGGTACACATGAGCGTGAGAAAGGAAGTCTGGCATACCAACAATACGCAGACTCCGTCATTCGTAAAGCTCTTTCACGCCAATTCGCACCAGAATTTCTTAATCGCTTAGATGAGATTGTTGTGTTTAATCATCTCAACAACAGCGATATGCGCCAGATTGTTAATATAGAACTTCAGTCGCTTGCCTGTCGATTAGGTGATATAGGATTGAAGCTTCGTGTGTCAGATAAGGCGCGTGATTTCCTCTCTGCAAAGGGATATGACGAACAGTATGGTGCTCGCCCATTGAGACGTACTATACAGAAGATGCTGGAGGATGAAATCTCAAATATGATTCTCAGCGGGAAGATTCCCCAAAGTGGTGTAATTAGTGTCAGAAAACCGAAGTCAGCAGATTCTCTGCTATTCGAATAGCAATATATCTGATACAGATGACTATCTAATCCACCATATAATATTCTAAAAAATGATTAGCAAGGCAAAAATAAAATTTATACGTTCTCTGGAACAGAAGAAATATCGCAGGACAGAACGTTTGTTCGTAGCTGAAGGACCGAAGGTTGTGTCTGACATAATGAAGGTTGTGACACCGGTGATTGTTGTTGCCACTTCTGACTGGATTAACTCCCACCGTAATTCACTCCCTGATGCAACAGAACTTTACGAGGTCGACCACGATACATTGTGCAAGGTGTCTTTCTTACAGCATCCTCAACACGTCATTGCTGTCTTTTCGCAAGATTCCCTTGTGCCTTCCCAAGTCCCGTTTGATACACGTGCCCTAAGCCTTGCGCTCGACGGTGTTCAAGACCCAGGAAATCTGGGTACAATCATTCGTATTGCCGACTGGTTCGGAATAAAAAACATCTATTGCAGCTTAGACACTGCTGACGTGTGGAATCCCAAGGTCGTGCAGGCAACAATGGGCAGCATAGCCCGTGTGGCTGTCCGCTATCAGCCGCTGACAGAACTTCTTGACACGCTGCCTCCTGGTTTCCCTATCTACGGAACAATGCTCGATGGAGATGATATATCAGAAACGAAATTCAATTCTTGCGGCATAATCGTAATGGGAAACGAAGGAAACGGCATTTCGCCCGAAATTGCTCGACGGCTGACCCATCGCGTCTTGATACCAAATTTTCCGAAGGGAGAACCTACAGCCGATTCACTCAACGTAGCAATAGCTACAGCTATAACGTGTTTTGTGGCGAGAAACGCGAAATGAGATTTATTAATAATATTTCCTCATATATACAATAAATACCATTATATAACGTTATAATATTATAAAATTACAGAACAGAGTATAAGAAAAAGAAAAGTATGATTACGTCAATCGTCATATTGTTATCTACACTGGTTATATCGGCTGTGATAGGGATATATACTATTCCTCGCATAGTGCGGTTGTCGCGTGAGTTGCATCTGTATGATTTACCTGACAGCAGGAAGGTGCACACTATACCTGTTCCGCGGTTAGGTGGCGTGGCTTTTCTTCCTACTGTTATTATTTCAATTGCAGCGGTGGTTGCTGTAGCTTCGAGATTTGGCATAACCTTTGGTTCACTGAGTGAAGCTGGTGCTCCACAGCATTTCGTGGCGTATCTTGCAGGAGCGATGATGCTTTATTGTCTAGGCATATATGATGATGTGCATGGTGTGGGTTATAAGTTGAAGTTTGCTATACAGATATTTGCAGCATTTTTACTTTGTGTTAGTGGTCTGTGGATAGCTTCTTTTGACCATATATTCTATATTGATAGAATACCATATTGGATAGGAATGCCGCTAACAGTTATTTTTGTCGTATATATCACAAATGCGATAAATCTTATAGACGGCATTGACGGTCTTGCTTCAGGACTGTCTGCCATATCTCTTTTTGTGGCGATATTGCTGTGCATGATGTCCGGCGATATTATTTGGGCGATGCTTGCGATAGCATATCTCGGTGTAGTCCTGACATTTTTCTGCTTTAATGTGTACGGAGGCAAGAACAAGGTGTTTATGGGCGATGCCGGTTCGCTGACTTTGGGATATACGTTAAGCTTTATTGTCTTACATTTTTGGCAGGCGCATCCGGTGTGGAATCCGTATCTTCATAACATAGGAATAATAATTTTGAGCACATTGATCATACCGATGCTTGATGTAGTCAGAGTAATGATGAGCCGCATCCGCGACGGACGAAATCCGTTTTTGCCAGATAAGAATCATATTCATCACAAGTTAATGAGGACTGGCTTGTCAGGAAGAATGACGATGTTGACAATACTAGTGATATCTATAGCATTTATAGTATCAAATTATCTTGTTGCGTCCTTCCTTAGCCAGACACTGATGGTGGTGCTTGATATATTCTTCTTCATTCTGATGCATTTGATTATTAACTTCTTTATAAGGAGGAAGGAGAAAAATACGGATGCCAGATGGAAAAGAGCATATATGCTTTAATACCGTACAGGGATTAAAGTACAGATAATAGAGAGTAGCTTACTCTTTCCCCGTACAGTACCAACAATACATTATCGACGATGACGATAAAATGAATGATGATGATAATCATTAAACAATTAACCCCTAAAAATCGTTTGCTTCATAATAAAAAAATAAAAGATATTATGTCAGAAACAAAGAAGATTGACTATAAAAAGGTATTTACAGAAATACTCAAGAGAAGAAAATACTACTACAAGGTTCTTCCTGTAGTGTTTTTGCTTTCGTGTTTCTATATTCTTAGTATACCGAGAACGTATGTTTCAGAAACAGAGGTTGTTCCGGAAACAGAGTCTGGTGCAGCGAGTGCAGGCGCATTGACGTCACTTGCCTCAACCTTGGGCTTCGATCTGTCGGCAATGGAGTCGACTGATGCTATTACGCCGATAATGTATCCTAATCTTTTAAAGGATAATGGTTTCATTTCCGGACTGTTAGATATTAAGGTAAAAACCATTGACGGTAAGTTTGAAGATAATCTTTTCAACTACGTTTATTACTATGAGAAAAAACCTTGGTGGGACCGTATAAAATCGTATGTTATAAACTTGTTTAAGTCGAGCGGCAATGCTTCTGTGGCAGAGTTTGACCCTTATAGACCGACAAAAAAGGAGCATGATGCAATGGAAGAGTTGCGCGGCAAGATACAGTTGAAGGTTGACAAGAAGACCGGCTCAATCTCTATACAAACCACAACACAAGATGCTCTGATAAGCAAGGTGCTTGCAGATTCTGTTCGTGAGCATCTTCAGCGTTTTATTACCCATTATCGTACGGGCAAAGCTCGTAAAGATGTGGCATATTACACGGATCTGGTAGAAAAGGCGAAGGCTGATTATGAGAAAAGCCGTGTGACATATGCAAGATATGCTGACAGCTATATGCATAGCAGTTGGGCAAATAACAGGTCGAAGGTAGATGCTATGGAGAAGGATGCTGAAATGTTATATAGCAATTACACTGTACTGAACAGTCAGCTTCAGGCGGCAAAGACGAAGGTGCAGGAGCGTACACCAGCCTTTATGCTTGTGAAGGGCGCATCTGTGCCAATAAAGCCAGCTGCACCAAAGCGAATGATATTTGTATTAGTAATGACAATGCTAGCATTCTGTGCTACTACAGCTTATATTCTGCGTGAAATAGTTAGATAGTCATATATGTAAAGAGTAGGACAGATGTCTATCATGTCCTGATAGATTTTTATTAATCGTCATATCATATTAGAAAATGCAAAACCAGTCATCCCGTCCGGCTAGAATAGCTGCAAATACGATAGTGCTCTTTGTACGCATGTTCGTATTGATGGTGGTGAATCTTTATGCCGTACGTCTTCTTCTGAACGGATTAGGGCAGACAGATTACGGGTTGTTCAATACTGTTGCGGGTGTTGTTACGTCAACATTTTTCCTCAGCAGTATTCTTGCATTTTCAGTTCAGCGTTTCTATAGCATTGCATTAGGCGAGGGCGACAATGAGAGATTCAGCTGTATATATTCTGCCAGTCTGAATATTGCTGTTTTTTCTTCGATGGTGATTATTCTTCTATTGGAAACAGTTGGTGTATGGTTTATTATGAGTTTTCTCAGCATTCCCGCAGCGCGTTTTGATGTGACGCTGTCGGTTTACCATTATTCTGTTTTTACTTTAGTTTTCACGTTTATCCAGGTTCCTTTTCTTGCTGCTATATATGCTCATGAAGATATGAATATATTTTCTATAATATCAACAATAGAAGCCATTCTTCGTCTTGCTGCAGCATGGATAGCTGGCAGAGTTATGATGGATGGGTTGTTGCTTTATGGCATATTGCTTTTTGTTATTTCAGTATTGATTACCTCTGTATATGCTATTGTTGCCGTTCGTAAGTATTCATGCTGCCATTATGTTTTAAGTCGAGACAGAAGCATATATTCCCAACTGCTGTCATTCTCTGGCTGGTATACATTTGGCACAATGGCAAATACAGGAATGAATCAGGGCAATACAATTTTGCTGAATATATATTTTGGTCCAATTGCAAATGCAGCCTTTGCTGTTGCCTCTCAAATACAGAACGCATTTAACTCTCTATGTAACAGTATGGTACTACCTTTCCGACCGGCAATGATAAAAGCCTATGCAGAGGGTAATCACAGATATGTCTGCCGTCTGTTCTATGCAAATAATAAGGTTATATGCTTC
>JAFPAS010000093.1 GCA_017424205.1 Prevotella sp.
ATATATTTCTTTATTGTTATATTGCGTCATTCCATCAATTTTAAGTAACAGATCATCCATACATCTCCATTTCCATGGCGACATAGGTAGAGAATCTTCCTTTGAATTAAAATTGCTGTTGCGAATTTTTATAAGGATATTCTGGAATATGATTTCTTTTGTCGGTGTCATCTGGTCAGAATTGTTTAGTGTATTTCTTAGGCAGCCCAGTAATTATAGCTAATAAAGATATGATTCCAATTAAATATGGATAGTATAAATAAGGCACAATCTCCATAGGCGATATTGCCGTTAGCCCCGCAGCCATTAATAATTGTGCCCCATATGGTATTATGCCTTGTGAGAAGCATGAAAAAGTATCAAGTAATGAAGCTGACCTTTGCGGTGATATTTTGAATTTTTCTGCTATTTGTCTTGCAATTGGTCCGACAGTTATAATTGCCACAGTATTATTCGCTGTACATATATTAACTATAGTCACAAGCCCAGCAATAGCAAACTCTCCGCCTTTTCTGCTATTAATATGTTTAGTAATATATTTTATAATTAGTTCTATGCCATTGTTCTGTTTGACAACCTCCAGCATACCACCTGCGAGCATAGTGATGATAATAAGTTCACTCATGCCGAGTATGCCTTTATTCATTGAGTGAATGAAACCGAAAATGTCGTATGCCCCTTCAATGATTCCAATAGTGCCCGCCATAATTATTCCTATTAAAAGAACAATCATGACATTTAGTCCAAATATTGCGGTAATCAGCACCACCAGATAGGGTAAGACTTTTACATATTCAACATCAGTAGCAGTTGGAGCAGTAGACTTTCCCAATCCTAATATTATATATAGAATAAATATTATTATTGCAGCAGGAGCTACAAGTTTGAAATTCGCTCTGAATTTGTCTACCATTTTGCAGCCCTGTGTTTGTGTCGCAGCTACCGTAGTGTCAGATATAAATGATAAGTTGTCTCCGAAAAAAGCGCCACCGACCACAATACCACACATCATTGCTGTATTTATGCCAGTCGGTTCTGCCAGTCCCGTTGCAATAGGAGTTAATGCAACCACCGTGCCCACACTGGTACCGATTGAGAGAGATATGAAACATGAAGCAAAAAATATGCTTGCCATCAGCATTTGTGGCGGTAATAGTGCGAGCGTCATATTGACAGTGTTGTCAATGCTGCCCATGTCTTTTGCTGTCGAAGCGAATGCGCCAGCAAGTATGAAGATCCATATCATCAGCATCATATTTTCCGAGCTGGCACCTCGTGAAAATATTTTTATTCTTTCTTTTAATGGCCTTCCTTGCAAAGTGATTATTCCGACGATGCTTGAAACAAGAAAGGCTATTATTATAGGTACTTTATAAAAGTCGTTGAGTATTAATGACACAACGAGATATAGAACAATAAAGACCAATAATGGAAGTAAAGCCATAAGATGCAGATATTATAGGAATATGAATCAGAAATAACTCTTCCTCTATTAAATATTACTAATGCTTCGAGTTTAACAGAGTGATATGTAATTTGAGTTTCGGGAGTTATACAATGAAGCTAAATATGAAGTTATGAATTGGAATTAAATAGAAAGTTATGCTCTCGCGCAGGGAGTTAAGCCAGCATGCATGATGGGCGATAGCTTTGGACGCAGTCTTTTCATGTAATTTCCACTCGCAAGCGAGTTTGCTTCCATTTTTACTTACACGTAAACTTCTGTTGTTTAAGGGGCAAGTAACAGAGCGTGAATTCCGCGTAACCTTTTCCTGGATATATACTTGCCTATTTACTAATGTTGACGAAAGATTAAAAAGAATCCCTGGCAAATTGTCAGGGATTCTTCTGTTTGATATGATGTATTAAAGTGTTACACCGTTTTTGAATATAGATATTTCTCTGTAACCGTTTTTCTCGTTCTGAGCAGGTTCTCCGCTTGCAACAGAAAGAACCTTGTCAATAAATTCGTTTCTTACGGTAAGCATATCCTTGCCCTCAATTAGCTGGCCAGCGTTAAAGTCAATCCATGTTGCCTTGCGCTGTGCAAGTGTAGGATTTGTAGCCACCTTCATTGTTGGAACAAATGTGCCGAATGGTGTGCCGCGTCCTGTTGTGAAGAGTACGATATGGCATCCTGCTGCTGCCAGAGCCGTTGATGCAACGAGGTCATTTCCTGGAGCAGAAAGCAGATTCAGACCATTTACTTCAAGACGGTCGCCATATCCCAATACACCGCTAACTGGTGCACGTCCGCACTTCTGTGTACATCCGAGAGCCTTGTCCTCAAGAGTTGAGATACCGCCTTTCTTGTTTCCTGGTGATGGATTTTCTCCTACAGGCTCTCCGTGTGAGAGGAAATACTCCTTAAAGTCATTAACCAGCTTAACTGTTTTGTCAAAGAGTTCAGGTGTTTCACAACGATTCATAAGGATAGTCTCTGCGCCGAACATTTCAGGCACCTCAGTAAGGATAGATGTACCGCCTTGTGCTACGAGCCAGTCAGAGAACTCACCTACGAGAGGATTTGCAGTGATTCCAGAGAATCCGTCAGAACCGCCGCATTTCAGTCCGATGCGCAGCTTGCTTACAGGTACGTCCTCACGCTTGTCTTCTTTTGCTATAGCATACAGCTCGCGTAGAACAGCCATTCCTGCCTCAACTTCGTCGCCATCCACTTCCTGTGTAACCAGCAATTTGATACGGTCCTTATCGTAATCGCCAAGCATCTCCATGAAGTCCTTAGGCTGATTGTTCTCACATCCCAGTGAAAGAACCAGCACAGCACCAGCATTTGGATGCAGCACTAAGTCGCGAAGAACTTTTCTTGTATTTTCGTGGTCGTCAGAAAGCTGTGAACAGCCATAGTTATGGTGCCATGCATATATTGCATCAATACCTTCAAGTTTAGTTTCCTCTTGCAGCTGTTTTGCCAGACGCTCTGCAATACCGTTTACACATCCTACAGTAGGAACAATCCATACCTCGTTTCTAACACCCACTTCGCCATTCTTACGAACATATCCCTTGAAAGTGCGGTTTTCAACAGGTATAGTAAGAGCTTCATCTACAGGAGCATATGTATATTCCAGTTTGCCAGAAAGGTTTGTCTTCAGATTATCCTCATTAATCCATTCTCCAGCCTTCAGGTCTTTTGTTGCATGTCCGATAGGATATCCGTATTTAATGACGTCTTCACCCTCTTTCATGTCGTTGATTGCCACTTTATGTCCAGCAGGAGTATCCTGAAGTAATGTAACTGTCTTTCCGTCAACCTCAATAGTTGTTCCTGCAGAAATAGCTTGCAGGCAGACAACAACAGAGTCTGCCGGATTAATCTTTAAGAATGATGTCTGTTTCATAATGCTTAGATTTATTTAGTTTGTTATATTATTTTTAGAGATTGCTTGCAAAGTTACAAAATAAATATGAAACACACGGCAACTTTTGTGTGTATTTTCATTCTTTCTATTATAAATTTTACGACTATATCTGCGTGCGCTGATAGAAGTCGACATTTTCTCTGGTAAGGAATTCGATTGGCATGTAATTTACCGGATTGATTTCCTCTTTTAAGACTATAGCCCTGAACAGTGCCTCAACACAGTTGTAGCCTTGCATATATCCATGCTGTGCTATAAGGAATGAGATGCTTCCACGTCTCATGCATTCAGCATTCTTTTTTACCATGTCATATCCCATGATTTGGATATTTCGTCGGTTAGTCCTCTGCAGGAATTCTCCCACGATATGTGCCTTAGATGTGAATGTTATGCAATGATGAATCTTGCTGTTTTTTGAGAAAAAATTCTCAAGCCTATTATTATAGTCCTCTTTTTCCTCCTCTAAAGGCAGGTCCACTTCGATGATGTTTATGTTAGGGAAATGGTCATGCATATAGTGTCTGAAGCCAGTCTCTCTATTGTCTTGCTGCTTTGAAACCACACGTCCTTGCCTTGTTTGCTTCATCAGCATGATGTCATTTTCCTTAGATGCAATAAGCATCAGCATGCGAGCTGCAAAGTATCCTGACTGGAACGAGTCCTGTCCATAGAAAGACAAAGGCTTTAATTCTGGAATGTAAGAGTCAAGCAGAATGAAGGGTATATTTTTTTCGTGCATTTTGTGAGCGAAATCTCGTGTCACGTCAATTGTTGACGGCACGAGAACAACCCCATCTGGCTGTGCGTTAATGCACTGTTCACAAGCTGATTGGAATGTTTCGTTCTTTAATCGGTTGTAGTGAACAATCTTTGTTGTGACATTAAAGTCCCGACGCTGTTCCATGGCATGTTCTATGCCTTCCTCCACCTCATTCCAGTATGCCTCTGACTCGTGTTTAGGCATAATGATATAAAACGTGCAGTATCTGTTAGCTGCTAAGGCAGAAGCATACATGTTAGGCTTATAGTTGATTTCTTCTAACACCTTGTTCACTTTCTCAAGTGCAGACTCAGATACATTTGGTCTTTTATGCAGAACTCTGTCAACTGTTCCTACCGAAACTCCTGCTCGCTTAGCTATATCTTTTATGGTGATTTTTCTGCTCATGCCGAGAATTCTATGTATTTATTTTTCTGCAAAAATAGCAATAAAAGTCGAATTATGCTAATTGAATAAGATTTATTTATTAAAAAACGTGATTTTTTCGTCATTTTCTTCCAAGTTTGCAAAATAATGTGTAATTTTGGTGCTTGAAAGATCTGAATATCTCAGACAATATTAAATATCATATAACATAACTTAAATCAAGAAACTATGGCAAAAGTAGTAACATTAGGCGAAATCATGCTTCGTCTGAGCCCAAATGGCAATGATCGTTTTATACAGACAGACATCTTCCGCATCATCCCTGGCGGTGGTGAGGCAAATGTAGCTATCAGCTGTGCAAATTACGGTCATGATGCATACCTTGTAACAAAACTCCCTTCACACGAGATTGGTCAGATTGCAGTTAACTCTCTGCGTCGTTACGGTGTGAATACACAGTTTATTGCACGTGGTGGTGAGCGTGTAGGTCTTTATTATTGCGAGACAGGTGCTTCTATGCGTCCTTCAAAGGTTATCTATGACCGTGCAAATTCTGCTATCGCAGAGGCTAATCCAGAAGACTTCGATTTCGATGCAATAATGGAAGGTGCAGACTGGTTCCACTGGTCAGGCATTACACCAGCTATTTCTGACAAGGCTGCAGAGCTAACAAAGCTTGCTTGTGAGGCAGCAAAGCGTCATGGTGTTACAGTATCTGTTGACTTGAACTTCCGTAAGAAGCTTTGGACATCAGAGAAGGCTATCTCTATCATGCGTCCTCTCATGGAGTATGTTGACGTATGTATCGGCAATGAGGAAGACGCTGAGCTTTGCCTCGGTTTCAAGCCAGACGCAGACGTTGAAGGCGGTGAGACAAATGCAGCAGGTTATGAGGGCATCTTCAAGCAGATGAAGGAGCAGTTCGGATTTAAGTATGTTGTTTCAACACTCCGTGAGTCTTACTCTGCTACATTCAATGGCTGGAAGGCACTTATCTACGACGGCAACGAGTTCTATCAGTCAAAGCGTTATGAGATTAACCCAATCATCGACCGCGTAGGTGGTGGTGACTCTTTCTCTGGCGGTCTTATCCACGGTCTTCTCACAAAGCCAACACAGGGTGAGGCACTCGAATTCGCAGTTGCTGCTTCAGCTCTCAAGCACACAATCAATGGTGACTACAACCTTGTAAGCGTAGCTGAGGTAGAGGCTCTTGCAGGCGGCAATGCTAATGGTCGTGTACAGCGTTAATATTCAATTATATTAATATAAAAAACCGATACTATATTTTTGATAAAGTTGCCTAAGTGCGAGTCTTGCATCAGAAGTATGGTATTGGTTTTTACATATTACATCAGAAACCATACTCGATTTAAGAGTAAAAATCTAATAAATAAAGTATAATGGCAAGATTTGATAAGATGGCCGTAATGCAGAAGATTGCTGCGGCTCCAATGGTACCAGTATTCTATCATAAGGATGCAGAAGTTGCTAAGAAAGTAGTAAAGGCATGCTATGATGGCGGTGTACGTGCATTTGAATTCACAAACCGTGGCGATTTCGCTCAGGAAGTATTTGCTGAGTTGTCAAAGTTCGTTGAGGTAGAGTGTCCAGAGCTCGCTCTCGGTATTGGCAGTATCGTTGATGCTCCTACAGCAGCTATGTATCTGCAGTTAGGTGCAAACTTCATTGTTGGTCCTTTGTTCAATCCTGATATCGCAGTAGTATGTAACCGTCGTTGCGTAACATACTGCCCAGGCTGTCTCACACCATCAGAGATTGGCAAGGCACAGGAAGTAGGCTGCGATTTCACAAAGGTATTCCCTGGTGACGTTGTTGGTCCAAATCTCATTAAGGGTCTTATGGCTCCAATGCCATGGTCAAAGATTATGGTTACAGGTGGTGTTGCTCCAGAGAAAGAGAATCTTGCAACATGGTTCAAGGCTGGCGTATTCTGCGTAGGTATGGGCTCAAAGCTCTTCCCAAGCGACAAGGTTAAGGCTGGCGACTGGCAGTATATCACAGATAAGTGTAAAGAGGCTCTTGGTTATTGTGCAGAGGCTCGCAAGTAAACATATAATATATAAAGGCTCCATAGTGTTATTATGCCTATGGAGTCTTTTTTTTCTTTGTTCGGCATGCACTGCCTCTTCAGAGCGAGCGGCAGAGCGGCTGAATGACAAGGCCTTTGCATATCATTACCGTTCTTTAGACAGTGTAAAGGTCTATGCTGACAGCGTCGTTAATCATTATTCTTCGTCAGAAAATGCCTATGCAGAGGCATTAAATCATCTTGCCTTTTATTATGTTGGCAAGATGCGTTACGATCTTGCCGATTCGTTGCTTGTAACCATGTCAGAAGTAACGAACAACCGTATAGAGCTCTGCATAGCAAGCATATATCGCATGCGCTTATGCCAGCGCCAGTCAGAAAACAAGGCATATTATGAGCATCGTCAGCAGGCTCTGACACATTTCCGCCGAATACACGAAGAGAAGCAGTTCACACCTCATCAGCAACGACGAATCGCCTACGCAGAATCCGAATTTCGTTTTGTCTCTTCAGCATACGAATATTATGTACGCCGAACAGACGACGCCATACGCACGCTTCAGGAGCTCGACAGTCTTGGCTATGCCCGCAAGGACACAGCGCAGACCCTCGCATACCTATATAATATAGGTTCAGGCGGAATAATCACCCAGGGCACACGCGATTATATCCGGCAGACCGAATACGACCATCTTATGCGCTGCTATGTAATCGCATCAGAACATTCATACACCTATTGGCAGGCCAATGCCATGCAGGCCATAGCAGAGCATATCATAGCCGATGGCGGAGAATATTTCAGAGAGAATCCGTCTATTATGCAGTATGTAAATACCGAGTCTGTCCCTGATAGCATACTTGCAGGCAATATTGCCGAACGTTCACTCAGACTTTTCAAAGAGTATGGCGACGTTTATCAGATAGCAGCAGCATGGCGAACATTGTCACAATGCTATGACCAGCTGGGCGATTATGACGGTGCACTCTATTCGCTCCACAATGCCTTAGAGTCAGACACAACCCTGCATAACGCCCCCGCACTTATGGCATCCATATACGAACGCCTCTCTATCGAATATTCCGCTGTAGGCAAGAAACAAGAGAGTGACTACTATCGCAATCTCTATCTCGACCTTTATGATAACACCCGCCAGGACAGGCAGTTAGAAGCACGCGCTGAACTTCTTGATAAAAAGATATACAGGCTCAATATTCTTATTTATGCCATTATATCTTTCCTTGCAATCCTGCTTTTGCTTTTGCTATGGCTTGTTGTCAAGCGTCGTCTTCGTCTTCGCACAGGCAAAGATACTACCGTCAATTCATTTAAGAAAATCAAGGAAGACTCCCAGGCCCATCTTAATCGTATAGAGTCAGATGTCGAAGAGTTGCAAGAGCAGTGTGACATGATGTCCTTCCAGTTAGGCAAGCAGGAAGACCTGTATATTGAGCAGCGAGCACGCATACACCATATAAATAGCCTTAAGCCATTGCTTGAACGCATGCTGCTTGAGACATCACATCTTGCCGATGCTGATGAAACCACAGAAATACGCACTGAACGCAAGGAATATGTTCAGGAGCTGCTTCTCCGCATCAATCAGGAGAACGATATGCTGACACGCTGGATTCAGATAAAACGCGGCGAAGTCTCACTGCGCATCGAGACCTTCCCATTGCAGGATGTTTTCAGCATACTGTCAAAGAATACAACACTATTCCAGCGTCAGGGCATAACATTCTATTTATTAGATACGCCACTCTCCGTTAAGGCCGACAAGACACTCACGCTCTTCATGCTTAACACCCTTTGTGACAATGCCCGCAAGCACACTCATGCCGGAGGCTCTGTAAGCGTGTGTGCGTCGTTGGCAGAAAACGATATGGTTGAGATAAGCGTCGAAGATACAGGCGAAGGAATAACCGAAGAGCATGCAGCTACAATTTTCGACATCAAGCCTATTACTGATGAGAAACTATCATCAGGCATATCTGATGCTGGGCATCACAGCCATGGCTTCGGACTAGCAAACTGCAGAGGC
>JAFPAS010000094.1 GCA_017424205.1 Prevotella sp.
CCATTCTGCAGGTGGTTTCCTCGGTGGTGGCCAGTACCGGAATTGTATTCCAGCTGGATGGCGGCATCGTGCTGCTGGCAGTGGTGTTCTGCTTCATCATCGGCCTGATTTTTGGCCTGTATCCTGCCAACAAGGCTGCCAAGATGAAGCCCATCGATGCCCTGCACTACGGACCACGTCACGCAGGTAAATGTTAGTGCCGTTCTTCGAACCGACAACAACATTATTCATCTCTTTAGGATCCTTGAACTCGCCTTCTACACGAACGGTATATGTCTGTGTACCAACATCAACAGTACCGTTTGTTACGTTGCGGTTCTCTGCGCTAATGGCATTGCTTACCTGTAATGGTGACAGGCCGTATGCCTCCATCTTCTGAGGGTCCATGTAGATATTAATCTCACGGACAGGGGCACCTGCTATACTAACAGAGCCTACGCCATTGATACGTGCCAGCGGATTGGCAACATTGTCGTCAAGAATCTTATATAACGCCTTCTGTGACTCCTCTGCCTGTACAGAGAGCATCAGAATAGGAATCATATCAGTAGAGAACTTGAAGAGGATTGGTGTCTGAACTTCGTCAGGCAATGCGCTCGACACCATGTCAAGTTTGTCTCGGACATCGTTTGTCAGAACATCGATGTCGTAGCCGAACTCAAACTGCAGAGTGATAACAGACACATTCTCGCGTGACTGCGAGGTGATATGTTTAAGATGCTCTACAGAGTTGAGCGTATTCTCAAGCGGACGTGTTACGTTATTCTCAACATCATTAGCAGCCGCACCATTGTAGTACGTCATGACCATGATGGTGTTTGTCTCGATATCTGGCATCAAGTCAATAGGTAGTTTTACCAATGAGAAGATACCGAAGATGATGACGGCAGCAAAACAGAGGCTCGTCATAATCGGTCGTTTGACCGCGCTTTCATATAGTGTCATTCTTTTTCTTCTATTTCTGTTTGTGTGCCGTGCTAGGCACAATTATGAATTTATGACAGTTGGATTATTTTACAACCTGTACTTTCTTTCCGTTTGTAAGACGAGTCTGGCCTGCAATAACAACCTGGTCGCCGTCATTTACACCAGAGAAGATTTCGTATGTTTCTCCTACGTGCTTGCCAAGTTCAACCTTGTTGTATGAAACGGTCTGAGTCTTTGGATTGTATACATAAACGTAGCGGTCGCCAGCACCAATCTGCTTTACGAGAGCCATGTCTGGGATAAGCACATGCTTCTGGTCGCCGAAGTTCATTGTAGCGCGAGCAAACATGCCTGGACGCACTTTCTGCTGAGGGTTGCTGATTGTCACTTCTACAGGGAATGTGTGTGTTGACTCGTCAATCTTAGGATACTTGATGGTAACTTTTCCTACGAATTTCTCTTCAGGATATGCATCGAGAGTAATGTCGACATTCATGCCCTCGCTTACTTCCTTATAGCGTACTTCAGAAATGTTTACCATTACCTTCACCGGATTGGTCTGCTCGATAGTAAGGATTGGTGTGCCGTTATACATATCGCCGTTGTCGTAGTTGCGTGCTGTAATCACACCGCTGATAGGAGCATACAGCTGTGTGTTGCGCTCCATCTGTGCAAGCTGCGTCTCCATGACTTTTACCTGCATTACAGCATTGTCGTATTCTGCCTTGCTCGCACCGCCTACTTCGTAAAGCTGCTTAGTACGGTTGAGCTCGACTTTCTGATTTTCAATCTGGAGCTTAAGCTGTGTCAGGCTTGAAGCATCGAGCTTTACAAGAACCTGGCCTTTGCGCACCTGGTCACCGACATCAACGAGCACCTGCTCTATGCGGTTTGCCATATTTGGAGAGATGTTATTCTTTACATCGCTCTCGACAGTTGCTGTGTATGTCTCAGTCTGTGCCAGTACGTCACTGTGTACCTGTGCAATTCTTACCTGCGGCAATTCTTCTGCTGCATTGTTAGCCGCCTCTTTTTCTTTGTTACCACAGCTGGTCATTACCAATGCCGCTGCTGCAAGGATAAAATATTTCTTCATTATTGTTATTTGTTTCTTTTTCTTCTGTTTGCTATTTGGTTTCCTTTTCAAAATGATTTCCTCATGCAGGAACTGTTATTTCCATTCTCTGCCCAGAGTGTAGTCGAGATCGGCCTTGTTCTGCAGGAAGTCATAGATGCTCTGGTGGTATGCCAGCTCTGCCTGTACGAGTGCTGTCTCGCTCTGATTGAGTTCGAGGATTGTTCCGCGGCCGACATCGTATCTCTTTGCAGAAATAGATACAGCCTTGTCTGCTTGTTTTACAGCTTCGCGGTCAGACTCGATTTTTGATATGGTCTTAACCATATTGTCGCGATAGCTGCGTGCTGCCATGCTAAGCTGACGCTCTGTATTGTCGCGGGTATCCTGCAACTGTGCCAGCTGTATTCTGTTTGACTGCAGTTTTGTCCAGTTGCTTGCTTTGAAGATAGGAATGCTTACCGCCAGAGCAAGTGTTGAACTTGGTGAGTATTTGTATCCGAAAATATTCCAGTTGTCGTTAGAGTATGAATTATACTGTCCTGTCAGCTGCATAGCAATAGTCGGCATAAATCCTGTGCGCAGAATCTTTCTGGCACGCTGCAGCATCGTCTTGTTCTGGTCGAGTTGCTTCAGTACGCTGTTGTTTGCCAGCTCAGCATCTGTTGCCTGAGTATTTGACAGTACAAGCATTTCTTCGTATGCCTTTAATGAGTCATTGATGTTGATATCGATGTTTGTATCAATGCCCATCAGCACTTTTAACTGGAGGAGTGCAAGGTTTAATCCTGTCTCAGCGCTCACAACTGATGATTTCATAGTGCGCATTTGCACTTCTGCCGAAATTTTATCGTATTCGCTTACTCTGCCGTTAATGAATTTGTTGTTGACAACGTTGAAATTGTCTGATGCCAGTTTGTAGCTCTTTTCTATCACTTCTTTGCTGTCTTTTGCCAGCAGGGCAGAGTAGTATGCCTTAGTCACCTGATTTACAAGGTCAAGTCTTGAAGCACGTGCTTTCTCCTGTGCGAGTTTTATATCTTCTTTTGTAAGTTTCATGTTTTGGTAGACAGCAGGTGCGAAGAGTGGCAGTGTCATGGTGATTCCGCCTGTTGCTGTGGTAGAACCGTCCATACCCATCTTAAACTCGCCCATGGCAGTCTTAATGGCAGCAACCTTGATGCTGTGTGAGAGAGCAAGGTCAGCAGTAACACTTGGCAACAATGACTGCCATGCCTCTTTGTCTGCTACTTTCTTTATCTCAATCTCCTTGTCTGCTACGCGTATCGTAGGATTCTCTGCCAATGCCAGCTCAACAGCCTTGTCGAGAGACAGATCGATGGCGGGTGTTTGTGCCATAGCAAAGAGTGGACTGAACAATATTAGTCCAATGATTTTCTTTCTTGTAATCTTAATCATTATACGTTGTTTTTTACCTGTTATTATTCTAAAAAGATAATTAGTGCCATAATTTCAGGCACAGCAATCTCTATAAAAATATAAATATGTCTATAGAGAAACTTTCTGCAAAGTTATAGTTTTCTTTTTGATTGAGCAGATACAAACGTAGTATATTAATACAAATTAACTATGATTAGTAGAATTATATAATTTTTTTTGACATAGCACATGTTGATAACCTTTCGTGCGCTTTATTGTGTACGTGCACAGCGCAAGAGCACGGGCGGTGGTTTTTAAGAATAAATAAGAATAAAAGAACATTTCTGCAGGTTTTCAGATACTGTAATTTTAAAATGAAAATGAGCGGAAGTGTGAAATCCGCCCATTTCTATATAAGTGTTAGTTTTTGTTTATGTGTATGGGAGTGTTTCTTGCTGAATATGTTCTTTCTGCAATATGTTATTTTTTTGCAGAGAAACGATCAAGCACAACGGCGATGAGGATGACAAATCCTTTGACCACCTGCTGCCAGAACGGTGATACGTCAAGCAGAACAAGACCATTATTCAGAACACCGATTATCAGTGCTCCGACTACAGTGCCGATTATCGAACCGCGTCCTCCGCTAAGCGAGGCTCCGCCTATTACAACTGCGGCAATGGCATCAAGTTCGTAGCCTGTGCCTGCATTAGGCTGGGCAGAGTCAAGGCGGGCTGTTACAAGTATTCCGGCTAAGGCGGCAAGCATTCCGGCTAAGGTGTATACCAGCAGTTTTACTTTATTGACGCGTATTCCTGACAATAGTGCAGCACGTTCATTGCCGCCTATTGCATAGATGTATCTGCCAGTACGTGTATGTTTCATATACAAGGCAAATGCAACTATCACCCCGATTGCAACCCAAACTGGCATTGGCACACCCATGAACCAGCCTGTTCCGAGGAATTCGAATCCGCCTCCAAGGTCGGTTATCGGGAATCCGCCAGTATAAAGCATGGTTAGTCCGCGTGCGATGGTCATCACGCCAAGTGTCGCAACGAAAGGCGGAACCTTGAATCTTGTTACTAATATTCCGTTAAAGCCACCGAGCACAGCTCCTGTCAGCAATGCTCCGAGGCAGCATCCCCAGAATGTGAATCCTATGTATGTGTCGATAATAGGGAGTCCGAAGCCTGTGTCTGACATACCTGCAGCAATTGCGCCAGAGAGAGCAAGTACTGAGCCTACAGAAAGGTCTATACCGCCAGTCAGTATGACAAGTGTCATGCCTACGGATATGCATAGATTTATGGAAGTCTGTCGCAGAACATTAAACAGGTTGTCAGAGGTTAGAAAGTTTTCTGAGAGAAATGATATGGCAATACACATCAGCAGAAGAGCAGCCAATGGTTTAACGACAGGTTGTGAAAGTATTCTTTTCATTGTGGCAGTGATGCTTTAAGTATTGATTCTTCTGTAAATTCTGAGCGCAGGAAACAATTGCCGATGCGTCCTTGTCTCATTGTGATAATCCTGTCTGATACAGCCATTATTTCTGGCAGTTCAGACGAAACGACAATGACAGCAATGCCTTGTGCCGCCATTTGGTCGATGAGATGATATATCTCGTGTTTTGCGTTTATATCTATTCCTCGTGTCGGCTCGTCAAGGAACAGGATTTTAGGTTGTGTCATCATCCATTTGCCTAATACTATCTTCTGTTGGTTGCCGCCGCTTAGCTGTTCTGCCAGCTGTTCTGCTGAATAGGATTTTATGACAAGGCGTTGGCGATATTCGTCGGCAATGGTTCTTTCCTTGCGATGTCTGATGACGTCTGCATACTTTGTTATTTTTTTAAGTGCTGCAAGAGTGACATTTTTACGGATAGACATACCTAATACAAGGCCCTCTCGCTTTCGGTCTTCTGGGCATAATGCGATGCCGCGGTTCACAGCATCTGAAGGGTGCTTGATGCTGGCAGGGCTGCCATTGACATAAATCTGACCAGTAATGAGTTTCGGATGCAGTCCGAAAAGACACTCCAGCAATTCTGTTCTTCCTGCTCCCATGAGACCGTATATACCCAGCACCTCGCCTTTGTGTAGGTTGAAGGATATGTCGTTTAGTATCAGTCGGTTGGGGCTTTCAGGATTACGCATTGAGAGGTTTTTTACTTCAAGAGCGATATCACCTTTTTCTCGTTCGTTCCAGACGTGCCGTTCCTCACTTTCTCTTCCTACCATCATGCTAACTACTTCGTCAGCGGTAGTTTCGGTCATAGGCTTTTCTGCAATAAGTTTGCCGTCGCGCATTATTGTTATGAAATCTGCTAATTGCCAGACTTCATTCATCTTGTGCGATATATACACTATGCCAGCACCTTGACCTTTTAGCTCTTCTATTATTGAAAAAAGAGTTTGTGTTTCTGATTCAGAGAGTGAAGATGTCGGTTCGTCCATAATTAATGCTTTTGCATTAAGCATCAGGGCTTTACCGATTTCAACGAGCTGCTGCTGGCCGACGCGTAGATCTGCCATCAGCGTGTGGGTGTCTATGTCGAGGTGAAGTCGTTTTAACTGTTCTTTCGCCTCTTTGTGCATGCGGCTATAGTCGATGACGCCAGTACGAGCCAGCGGCTCACGTCCGAGAAACATATTCTCGGCAATATTCATATAAGGTATGTGGTTTAATTCTTGATGAATTATTGCAATGCCCTTTTCCTGAGCGTCAGTCACATTGCTGAAGTTGCACACCTGACCGCCGACTAAAATCTCTCCTTCATAATCTGTATATACTCCAGAGATAATGTTCATAAGTGTAGACTTTCCGGCTCCATTTTCTCCTACTAACGCATTTACCTTGCCTGCCTCAATGCGCAGACATACTTTGTCAAGAGCTAATACGCCAGGAAAACGCTTTGTCACATTCCGTGCTTCAACTATTGCTGCCATGTCGTTTACTTCAGTATGTATGGTGTTATTACCAGTGAAGAAATCTCTGCTGTTTGTGCTGGTACAGCTACAGCGCCAACAAATGTTAGTTTCCCGTCTTCTGGCATTTGAAATTTTTGCATTTGCTGGGTGATGTATTTGTTCATCTCGGCTGATACGGCATTGAAGTCCATCGTGTTCTTGAAATTGTCTATATTGTACCATCCTGAGGCGTCGCGTGCGTTGTTGCCAAAGATATATTTTACAGGTATCTTTATATTTATGCCGTCTGCAGTAGCATGAATCTCTTCATTGTCAATAAGCTGTGCCTCACTGCATTCTCCTTTTACTATATAGAATATCGGTGAACCGATGCCTAAGGTTTTGCCATGCTTCTTTTCAAAGTCGTCAGTATTATTCTTTAGCCCTTCGGCAAACACGCTGATAGCTAGGGCTTTCTGCTCAAGTGATATGAGCGAATCCTTCATGAATGAATTGACTAACTGTGCTGGATTATATTTGCTCATCTCCTCGCGTTTCTGCTTTTCTGTCAGGTTCTCGGTGTAGAATGAGAAATATAAAGCGGCAAATATGACGGCCGCAAGTAGAATTATTCTGCTGTATTTCATAGTGGTTTTCAGTTCTTTATATGTGCTGTTACTGGTCTGTTCTGCCGAAGTTGCCATAATTCATGACGTTTGCCTTGTTCACCAGCTCTACTGCTACTGGGAGTTTCTTAGGCAGATTACGCTCTCCTTTTATGTATTTGTCAGCGAGAGTTGCTGCAGTTACAGCCATGGTTTTCGGGAACTGCATGCCTGTAGCTTCTATCTTACCTTCACGTATGGCGTTGACACAATCGTCTGCCCCGTCAAATCCGAAGACTTTGATTTTTCCTTCTTTGCCAGCTGCCAGAATTGCTTGGTATGCACCCATAGCCATAGCATCGTTACCGCAGAAGACTGCGTCGATGTCATGATGGGCTTGCATGACAGATTCCATCACTTCCATGGCTTTGTTCTGGTCGAAGTCTGCATTCTGCTGCGCTACCATCTTCAGCCCCTCGTAACAGTCGACGACAGAATGAAAACCTCGGCTTCGTGCCCAGGTGTTGTTGTCGCCAACGAGTCCTAATATTTCAACATAGTTACCTTTTTTATTCATCGTCTCAACGAAATACTGCCCGAGTGTGATACATCCGGAGTAGTTGTCTGACAGTATCTGGGTAACGCATGCTCCTGGCTGATTTATCTCGCGATCCATGCAGAATACTGGTATTCCTGCTCTCGCTGCTGCTTTCGCATTGACAGCCGAACCATCAGCGTCTGTCGGATTGAAAAGTATTGCCTTGTATCCAGATGATAGGATATTGTCAAAATGTTCTGCCTCTTTAGACGGATTATTTTGCGAGTCGAATAGTACGGCATCATATCCAAGTTCTTCGCACTTGCTGACAGCTGATTGTCCAAGTACGACAAACCAAGGATTGTTGAGTGTGGAGATGACTACAGCAATACGCTCTTTTTTCGTCTTTCCGTTGTTGCTGCATGATGTAGTAGTCGTCATGGTAGATATGAACATGACGATGATTATGAAACAGGTAATGATTTTTTTCATATAGTTAGTTGAGTTGTCGGTAGGTTTCTCTATTTTATAAAATGTGTCAGTATTTTGTCGTAATATTGATTCTGCATGCAAATATAGCCTTTTTTTTCTGTATATGCAAGTGTATATTTTGTCAGGAATGTGATATTTTAGTGTTTTGCTGAAAAAATCCACCTAAATGATAATAAGCTATGTATATTTCGTGAGAAATATGAGGATGCTGATATATAATCTTCCGCAGAG
>JAFPAS010000095.1 GCA_017424205.1 Prevotella sp.
ATTTACCTTGATTCATTGTAGCCTGTTAAATTAGGCTGCAAAGGTACAAATTCAAAACCGTTGACTCTCATAACAACTCGTAAAAGACTGTAATTCAATTATTTCAAAGACCGATTAGTCCACTTTAACGGGACAGTAGTGGTAAAAATTTAAGAATAGCGACTATTTATTGCATTTTCATGGCTTGCATACATATAAAACAAGGTAACGGCTATAATAACAAAAAAATTCCAGCCAGATGTAACACAAAGTTATCTGGCTGGATTTTTATTGATATATTTCACCTATACGAGTATGTATAGCTGACTCTATTATTCCTTCTCCGCAGCACGGAAGTTTGCGAGGTCGGCAGCATCAAACGCTTTTACATATGCTGCATGCTGTGCAACCTCAGCTTCGGCATGACGAACATATACCTGTGCACTCTTCTCGAAGAGTTCTGGCGCACGTGTTGCATCGTCAAGGATTAGCAGCGACATGATGATATCAGCGGTCATTTCATACAGACGACGTGCAAGGAAGTCCTGCATCTCCTGACTTGCTGCATTCTTCACGCTTTCGAGGGTCTCTTCATATATATTGACCAGAGCTGCTACTCGAGCCTGCAGCGGTTTCAGATTCTCTGCAACCTCTTGCTCAAGCATCTCTTTTATGATGCTGAGATATGTACCGTTAGTAATGTAGCGGATGGCTGCAACTACCTGCAACTGGGTTGTACCCTCATATATTGAGAAAATACGTGCGTCGCGGAACAAGCGCTGGCACTTATACTCCATGATAAAGCCCGAACCGCCATGTACGCTGATAGCGTCATAAGCATTCTGGTTTGCATATTCAGAGTTCATACCCTTTGCAAGCGGTGTGAATGCGTCAGCCAGACGTGAGTATTTCTTCATTTCTGCACGCTCCTCTGGTGTCAGCTTACGGTCGCGCTGTATATCCTCAAGTGCCTTGTAGATATCAACATAGCGGGCAGTCTGATAAAGCAATGAGCGTCCTGCATCGAGCTTAGCCTTCATACGGCTCAGCATGTCATACACAGCAGGGAACTCGATGATTTTCTGTCCGAACTGCGCACGCTCCTTTGCGTAAGCCAGCGCCTCGTTGTATGCCTCCTGTTCTACACCTACTGACTGTGCAGCAATGCCAAGACGAGCACCATTCATGAGTGCCATCACATACTTGATAAGACCCAGCTTGCGGTCACCGCAAAGCTCAGCCTTTGCATTCTTATAGGTCAACTCACAGGTTGGTGAACCATGGATACCAAGCTTGTGCTCTATATGGCGCACATCAACACCGCCGTCACGCTTGTCGTAGATAAACATTGAGAGTCCGCGTCCGTCCTTTGTGCCCTCTTCTGAACGAGCCAGTACGAGGTGGATATCAGAGTCACCATTGGTGATGAAACGTTTAACGCCATTCAGTCGCCAGCACTGATTCTCCTCGTCGTAAGTGGCCTTGAGCATCACACGCTGCAAGTCAGAACCAGCATCAGGTTCTGTAAGGTCCATTGACATTCCCTCGCCCTCGCAGATGCGTGGAATATACTTCTGACGCTGCTCTTCGCTACCAAACTCATACAGAGTATCAATACAGCTTTGCAATGACCAGATGTTCTGGAAGCCAGCGTCAGCAGCCGAGATTATCTCGCTAAGCATAGAGAATGTCACGTTAGGCAGGTTCAGACCGCCATATCGACGTGGCATAGAGATGCCCCACAGTCCGGCCTTGCGTGTCGCATCAAGGTTTTCGTATGTCTTGCTTGCATAAATCATTCGTCCATTCTCGAGGTGTGGACCTTCGAGGTCTACGCTCTCTGAGTTTGGTGCGATGATGTTTGCTGCCACGTCGCCCGTGATGTCGAGCACCTGCTTATAGTTTTCGATAGCATCCTCGTAGTCAACAGGAGCATCAGCATATGTTTTAGCGTCTTCGTAGTCACGTTCTTTCAGCTCTACGATGCGCTTCATAAGAGGATGGTTCAGATGGAAACCAATCTCTGGGTGGTCGCTATAATAGTTTGCCATAGTTTTTATAATTTTTATATGTAGATATAAGAAGGTAGATGAAGATAAAAGGAGATAGAGGACATTAGTCTTTTATACCGTTATTATTAACAACACCTTTTATATAAGCGTTTAGCATATAACTGGTATCAAGAAGCATTTGTACAAGCATTTGATACTTGGTGTCATCAATATATCCTAAATCTTTTGACAAAATACAATAATATCTACATTCTTCAAGACTACCTTGTGACATATTGAAAAAACGAAGCTTGTCCGCCTTACTTATTTTCTTATAACCTTCCGCAATATTTGCAGGTACTGATACGGCCGCACGCTGGAATTGTGAACATAGCCCAAACTTTTCAAAGTCAGGAAAAGAACTTGTAACGTGATATATTTGCACCACAAATTCATGGGCCTTCTTCCATGCAATTATGTTCTCAAATGTGCGTGTCATGCAAATGTCCTTTATCTTCTTCTATCTTCTTTTATCTTCTTCTATCTTCTTCTATCTTCTAAATTACTTAGAATTACTTTTATAATACTTAATTAACTTCGGCACAACCTCCTCAACAGTACCGACGATAACATAGTCGGCTATCTTGTTGATAGGAGCGTCCGGGTCGTTGTTAACAGAGATGATGATGCCTGAATCCTGCATGCCAGCGATGTGCTGAATCTGACCAGAGATACCGCAGGCAATATATACCTTTGGATGAACCGTAACACCAGTCTGACCAATCTGGCGGTCATGGTCAAGCCAACCAGCATCAACGGCTGCGCGGCTGCCGCCCACCTCACCGTGGAGCACCTTTGCCAATTGGAACAGCATATCGAAATTCTCCTTTGAGCCAACACCATAACCTCCGGCAACAACAATAGGAGCGCCCTTCAGATTGTGGTCTGCTTCCTGCACCTCGTGAGTGAGCACTTTCACTACGTATGCCTCTGGAGACACATATTTAGATACTTCTGGATAAACCACTTCTTTCTTGCACTCGCCATCGCAAATGGCTTTCTGCATTACGCCCGAGCGAACAGTTGCCATCTGCGGACGGTTGTCTGGGTTTACAATGGTTGCCACAATGTTACCGCCGAAGGCTGGTCGAATCTGATAGAGCAGGTTCTCATAAACCTTACCTTCTTTCTTATTCTCGTACGGACCAATTTCCAACTCTGTACAGTCAGCAGTTAAGCCGCTGAACAAAGATGAAGATACTCTTGGACCGAGGTCACGGCCAATAACCGTTGCGCCCATAAGGCAAATCTGTGGTTGCTCTTCCTTGAAGAGATTCACTAATATATCAGTATGCGGAGCAGATGTGTATGGGAACAAGCCTTCACCGTCGAACACAAAGAGTTTATCAACGCCATATGGCAGAATCTGTTCCTCTACATTATCTTTAATACCTGTTCCTGCAACAACTGCATGCAGTTCGACATTCAGTTGGTTGGCCAGTTTGCGTCCTTTCGTCAGCAATTCCTGAGATACTTCCTGTACCTGTGTGCCTTCTATTTCGCAATATACAAATACGTTATTCATATTTTTTATTTTAAATGTAGATATAGGGAGTTAGATGAAGGTATGCGACTTTATCGCAAAGATATAAGACATTACTTCAAATAAATTGGAAGGACTTAATGATTATGTCGTTTGCTTTCTTACTCCGAAGATAAAAGGAACAACTTAGAAGTATTGTCCTTTATCTTCTTCTATCTTCCTTTATCTTCTTCTATCTTCCTCTATCTTCCTCTATTCATCAACCAATAATCTTTTCGTCAAGCAATTCCTTTATCATGCCCTCGATATCTGCATCGCTGCCAGTGAGAGTTTTCGACTCCTTAGCCTGGAACACAATATTCTGGACAGCCTTCACCTTTGTCGGCGAACCGCTTAGTCCGCACTGCTGCGGATCACCATCCACATCTGCCACCGACCACTGGGTCAGAGTAAGGTATGGACGCTCCTCATATAGTTCCTGATAAGGCATGTCAGGTGTACGCTCAAGCGGAGCAGTAGCACGCTTATACTTCATAACCAGTTTTGCATTCTGTGGACGGCAAGGTGCTGCGCTTCCGTTAACAGTAATGACGATTGGCATAGGAGCCTCAACTGTTTCGACACCTCCGTCAATCTGTCTGCGGATGGTCAGTTTGCCATCCTCACATTTCAGAATTTCCTCAGCATATGTCACCTGATTCAGCCCAAGCTTCTGAGCCACCTGCGGACCTACCTGAGCTGTATCGCCGTCAATAGCCTGGCGACCTCCGATAACGATATCAACATCACCAATCTTCTTAATTGCTGTTGCAAGCGCATATGAAGTTGCCAATGTGTCAGCGCCAGCAAACAGACGGTCGGTAAGAAGCCAGCCTGTGTCAGCGCCACGATAAAGTCCCTGGCGTATAATCTCTGCTGCACGCGGCGGACCCATAGTCAAAATTCCTACTGTCGAACCTGGATTCTGCTCCTTAAGGCGCAGAGCCTGTTCAAGGGCATTCAAATCCTCAGGATTGAAGATTGCAGGCAGTGCAGCACGGTTCACCGTACCTTCAGCCGTCATGGCATCCTTGCCCACATTACGTGTGTCTGGTACTTGCTTTGCAAGCACTACAATTTTCAAACTCATGTTTCTTGAATTAATGTATATAGTTATAATTTTTCTTCTGGTTTAACACCTTTAACACATATTATATATATGCGCATAATCGCTACAAAAGTACAAATATTTTTCAGAACAGGCAAAGAATTATACTAAAATAACACTATAGGCAAGACATTTATGCACATTTCCAGACTTTTGTGTAATAGCAGTCTACTCCTATTGCACATTCAATGCGTCAGACACAACATTAAAATAGCATAATCAGCATATCTAATGTCTCAAAATATAAGATTTCGTACAAAACAGACCAAACAGCGTAAATTATGGAACAAAGACAGGACTGATTTGCATAAAAAACACAAATAGACGACATGGCCTAATAATCCCATGCAGAAGATGATGAATAGGAAAATATAACTCAAAAATTTTGATATCCCAATGTTTTGCACTAACTTTGCATAACTTAGGCGGCGCCTCGGAAAAGAATGCCGTATTATATTCATTCCACATAGAATTACAAAAAACTATATAATCATGATATCAGTAGACGGACTTGCCGTAGAATTTGGCGGCACTACACTATTTAAAGACATATCCTTCCAGATAAACGAAAAAGACCGCATCGCGCTCATGGGAAAGAACGGAGCGGGAAAAAGCACTATGCTGAAAATCTTAGCTGGTGTTCGTCAGCCAACACGCGGACAGGTGCAGATTCCAAAAGACTGTGTTGTGGCATACCTGCCACAGCATTTGATGACCGAAGACGGCCGCACTGTGTTTGAAGAAACCGCACAGGCTTTCGCCCATCTAAAAGAAATAGAAAAGGAGATTGAGCAGATGAACACCGAACTTTCAACACGCACCGACTATGAAAGCGAGGATTATATGCAGCTTATAGAGAAAGTCAGCGCGCTGAGCGAAAAGTTCTATGCCATCGACATGACACATTTTGAGGAGAATGTCGAAAAGACTTTGCTCGGACTTGGCTTCGAACGCTCTGATTTCAATCGTCCAACAAGCGAATTCTCCGGAGGTTGGCGCATGCGTATTGAGCTTGCCAAACTGCTTCTGAAAGATCCTGACGTTCTTCTTCTCGACGAGCCTACCAATCATCTTGATATCGACAGTATTCAGTGGCTTGAGGATTTCATCCGCCAGTCTGCCAAGGCTGTTGTCGTAATTAGCCACGACCGCAAATTCGTCGACACCATAACGACCAGAACCATAGAGGTTACAATGGGCAGAATATACGACTACAAGGCTACATACAGCCAGTATCTCGAACTGCGCAAGGAGCGTCGCGAACAGCAGCAGAAGCAGTATGAGGAGCAACAGAAGATGATTCAGGAAACAAAAGAGTTCATCGAACGCTTCAAAGGCACATACGCCAAGACCCTGCAGGTGAAAAGCCGCGTAAAGATGCTTGAGAAGTTAGAGCTCGTAGAGGTGGACGAAGAAGACACATCACGCCTCCGACTGAAATTCCCGCCATCGCCACGCAGCGGAAACTATCCTGTCATAGCCGACGGCGTAGGCAAGGCCTTCGGAGAGAAAACCATTTTCCGCAACGCATCATTCACCATCAAGCGAGGCGAGAAGGTGGCATTCGTCGGACGCAACGGTGAAGGCAAGTCAACTATGGTGAAGTGTATCATGGACCAGCTGGAGCATGACGGCACACTGACTCTGGGACATAACGTACAGATAGGCTATTTTGCACAGAACCAGGCATCGCTGCTCGACGACAATCTCACCGTGTTCCAGACCATCGACGACATTGCCAAGGGCGACGTACGCCTCAAAATACGCGACTTGTTAGGAGCGTTCATGTTCGGCGGAGAGGAAAGCACGAAGAAGGTGAAGGTGCTGTCGGGAGGCGAACGCACACGACTTGCCATACTGAAACTCCTGCTCGAACCTGTCAACCTGCTTATCCTCGATGAGCCGACGAATCATCTCGACATCAAGACCAAAGACATACTGAAGCAAGCCCTTGTAGATTTTGACGGTACACTGATAGTGGTGAGCCACGACCGCGACTTCCTCGACGGTCTCGCCGGCAAGGTTTATGAGTTCGGCAACCAGCGTGTGCGTGAGCATCTCTGCGGAATATACGAGTTTCTTGAGACTAAGAAGATGGAAAGCCTGCTGGAACTGGAACGTCGCAATCCGTAACCTTCAATGGCAGACTGCAGCGGACAGGCGCAACAGAATCCAGTTTTGCAGACTGGCATATGGCAGTTTCATAAACAAACGCCCTTCGCCGGCACTCTGCCCCCGGCCCTCCTGCATCCGCCGCCATAC
>JAFPAS010000096.1 GCA_017424205.1 Prevotella sp.
ACGCGTCGTTGTTTCTGGCAGAGTGATGAGCATCTTATCAAGTTCTGACACTACCCTACTGAGGTCTGCACCGATATACTCAACTATCATCATGCAGGCCTTCTGGTCGATATCCTTCCCGCGAGTCTTAAGATAGGAGGTGACAAATGCCGGCAGAGCATAGTCTCTAATTTTCTTGCTCTCAAATACGACACCATTTTTCTCTGCCTCTGCAATCCATCCTTTCTTTGTCTTCGTAACTTCTTTCTTGTAGCAGATAACAAGTATGGTTGTCTTTATTGGATTTTTTAGATATTTTTCCAGGGATTCTATTCCTTTCAGCATTTGAGCCTCACGAACTATTACAACCTGATATTCTGCCATCATAGGAACAGCATGCGCCGCATCCATGATTTGCGCCGGTGTTGTATCCAGTCCATACAAGACTATCTGATTAAAATCACGCTCTTCTGGATTTATCGCGTTATTTGTGATGTATTCTGCGATTTTATCAATATAATACGGTTCTGCACCCATAAGAACATACACCGGAGCAAACTTCCTCTCGCGCAAGTTCTTCATAATGCCTTCATATGTATTCGCAGTATGTTTTTCAGCCATAGAAATGGTTTTTTATTGTATTTTTTCTTTATTTGTGCGGCAAAAGTTTTGTATTTAAGATATAAACTCTTAACTTTGTGAGCCAATTAAAGGCAAAGATACTGCAAATTCAGCAGAAAACAAAATAAAACAGCGATATTTTTTATGGACACTCTCAATCTGCCTCCCTACGCAATAAACGTAAAACGCACTGACAGCCAATATGTCATCTTCGACATGTTGCGCAAAAAGCACGTTGCGTTAACTCCTGAAGAATGGGTAAGGCAACATTTCGTACACTTTCTTATAGAACACAAAGGATATCCTTCTACCCTACTCCAGAACGAAGTGGAATTACGTTGCGGACAGAAGCGACTGAGATGTGACAGTGTACTATACAACAGTAACGGATGTCCACGTATGATTATTGAATATAAGGCCGCGAGCGTAAGCATAACACCGAAAGTGTTCGATCAGATTGCTGCCTATAATTTTATTCTCCAAGTAGACTATCTCATCGTCTCAAATGGTCTGAACCATTACTGCTGCAAAATGGATTATAAAACCCGCACCTATCAGTTCCTGAAGGAAATTCCTGATTACAACGAACTGTGATTAAGGATCAGGGAGGAAGGATTAAGGATTTTCTTTAGCACGCAGATGCTGCAGATTATGCAGATCTTATTTCTCCTTTCTCATTTCTCCTTTGCCAGCATAATCTGTTCGCGCACCAAACGGTAAGAGCTATGCCCTTACTGCGTTTGACGTACGCTGCTCACGCTGACGAAGCTTTGCTCTCTCATTTATCCTTTCACCTTTATATCGTTGGACTATATGCGCCCTTAAAACAAGTAAAAGGTGCATGTAAACCGAATTACATACACCTTCTTTACTATATGCCAGTTTCGCACACGCGAAACTTAAGTTACAATACATTTTAGCCGATAGATATCAAACCTCGGCATGCAATAACGTCATTATGCATTCTCCGCTGTTTCTGTTGCAGCAGCAACGGCACGCTTACGGATAGTGCGTCTCTTCTTTGGCTTCTCCTCGCCATTAGCTGTAATCTTGATACCAGCCAACTCTGGATCAACGAGAATACGGCCACAATATTCGCACACGATAATCTTCTTGTGCATCTTGATATCGAGTTGACGCTGTGGTGGAATCTTATTAAAGCAGCCGCCACAAGCATCACGCTGTACGTACACTACGCCAAGGCCATTGCGTGCATTCTTGCGTATGCGCTTGAAACTCTGAAGAAGACGTGGCTCTATACGCAGTTCAAGGTCGTCAGCCTTCTCACGCAGCTGCTCTTCCTCTGCACGTGTCTCGCTCATGATTTCGTCGAGCTCTGCGCGCTTCATCTCCAAGTCTTTCTTACGCTCAGTAATAGCCTGCTCTGCGCGCTCTGCATCCTGTGTGCGCTCTGCTATTTTCTGGTCAGCCTCTTTAATTTTCTTCTGGCAGAGGTCAATCTCCAGTTCCTGGAATTCAATTTCCTTAGTCAGGGTGTCATACTGACGGTTATTGCTAACCTCGTTAAGCTGTTCTTTGTAGCGTGCGACACTTGACTTAGCAAGCTCAATATCATTACGCTTCTGAGCCACAGCTTTTCTGAACTCCTCAATCTCACGTGTGATTTTCTCGATACGAGTAGCCAAACCTGCTACTTCATCCTCTAAGTCCTCTACCTCGAGAGGCAATTCACCTCTCAATGCACGCTTCTCGTCAATTGCAGAGAGAGTAGCCTGAAGCTGATATAGTGTCTTCAGCTTCTCTTCTACGCTCATTTCCTTAATTTTCTTTGCCATCTTCGAAAAATTTATATTGTATTAATATTTTCTTGTTTCTGTTCATATACCAAGAAGGGAGACCTCCCTCCATGATGCATAGCTGAAATATTCTGACAGTTACCAATAGCATATTGGATTGGTCGAACCATACTCTGCTACAGGGAGTTGCGGGCAACGCTCCGCTATTATCTGTTTGAAAATTTCTGTCGTATATTGCTCTGACTCATAATGTCCTATTGACATTATCTGAATCTGCTGGTCTGCACCAAAAAATTCATGATAGTGCACTTCGCCCGTAATGAATGCATCAGCTCCTTTCCTTATAGCATTTTTCAGCAAGAAAGCGCCTGCTCCTCCACAGATAGCCACCTTGCTTATTGGTCTGTCAAGCAACTGATTTGTCATGCAGCACTGCACTCCAAATGTTTTCTTTACGTGATGGATAAACTCTTCTGCACCCATAGGCATCTGCAAGCAGCCAATTATACCACTACCGCCAGTCAACTGTGTCTCTGGAGTTTCGCCATTGCGCGGGTCGCTCACGGTTCTTACATCAGCCAGAAATTCCACATCATGAAGACCGAGAAGTTGTGCTATCTTATGATTCACACCGCCCTGGGCATTATCAAGATTTGTATGCATAGAGACGATACATACTCCATTCATCACAGCCTTCCAGACAGTGCGCTGTACATAATCAGCATCACTCAATTGCTTGAGTCCGCGAAAGAGCAGCGGATGGTGCGATATGACGAGATTAAAGCCACGTCTGACAGCATCATCTATCACATCTTCCGTAACGTCCAGGCACAATAATGCCCCTGAGACGTCGGCCCCTGTCAATCCAACTTGCAAGCCAGCATTATCGTAGCTTTCCTGCAAGGGCAGAGGCGCAAACAGTTCAAGGGCGTCAATGACTTCTTGTATTTTCACGCTTAAGTCCCTTTTAATATTTCTATTTTGTATCGGAAAAACAATATTCCGCTACAAAATTACAAAATATCATCCAATTATACAAATTTATCTACACATTATTATAATATTTTAAACCTACAAACA
>JAFPAS010000097.1 GCA_017424205.1 Prevotella sp.
AGCAGAGGTTAACCAGATTACATTTGCTGCCCCAGTATTTATCCAGGCAACAGGTGCTGCAGAACCTGCACTTTCAGGTGCAGTTGCTGCTACAAAGGCAGGTCAATTCTCTACACATCCTGTAAAGGGATTCGCTGGTGTATATCTTTTCCAGGTAAAGAGCAAGGCTAATCGTCCTGTAAAGTATGACGAGAAGGCAACACTTGCAACACAGCGTCAGCGTATCATGCAGAAGGCAGGAAACTTCATGCAGGAGCTCTATCAGAACGCAGAGGTAATTGACAACCGCTACCTCTTCTTCTAAGCACATCAAAGTCACATACAATAAAAGTATGCGACAATAATTATAGCAATGTATACCGTTTTCTTCTATACACACGTATAGATAGAAAACGGTATATTTTTTTACAAATACTTAACTGCTAATACCAAATAAGCTTTACTATCTAATAAGTATAAACATCAATAGTACTATTGCTATAAACTCCACATAGCATCTATAATTTTCTGTTTCATTAAATAATATGTACATCTGCACTAAGATACGTAAACTACTGTAACTTAATCAATTCGGAACTATGCAGATATAGTGCAGATACTGTGCAGATATAGTATAATCCTCATATTTCTTTTCAAAGTTTCTACCTCGATCTATAAATATGTTGAACCTACAGAATTGCCGAACATTCTCTTATCATGAAAAACGCAATTCTACATAACTCTGTAGTCGTTTTTTATTCTCTACAGAACCAATAATTCTTTACAATATTCTCTGTATTATGTTTTCATTAACACATATGATGGCAGCGCTAAAAACAAAATAATTTGTGGCCTTTAATATCCCATAACAATATCAGCGACTATGAGCTTTTATGATGATTGAGTTTTCATGTCATATCGTAGTTTTCAATTTTCATAAAACAATATCATTATAAAATATGATTATTTAGTAAGTAAAATCGAGTAAAACCGTTACTTTATGTCAATTAAATGTGAAGAGAATAAAATTATTAGCAGCAAACGTTTCTATTCTCGGAAATAAATATTAATTTTGCATAGCAAAACATTTACGACAAATATTAATCTAAATAATAAACATTACACGCATCATGACAATTAATCAGTATGACTTTAATGGCAAGAAAGCCATTGTACGCGTAGACTTCAACGTTCCACTTCAGGACGGTAAGATTACAGATGACACACGTATTCGTGGAGCACTCCCTACCCTCAAGCTTATTCTTGAGAAAGGTGGTTCTCTTATTATCATGTCACACATGGGCAAACCTAAAGGAAAGGTTAAGCCAGAACTTTCACTTTCACAGATTGTTGATGCAGTATCAGCTGCACTTGGTACACCTGTAAAATTTGCAGAAGACTGTGCAAAAGCACATGAGGCTGCTGCAGCTCTTCAGCCTGGAGAAGTTCTGCTTCTTGAGAACCTCCGCTATTACCCAGAAGAGGAAGGCAAACCTGTTGGAATAGACAAAGCTGACCCTGCATACGATGAAGCTAAGAAAGCTATGAAGGAAAGCCAGAAGGAGTTTGCTAAGACTCTCGCTTCTTACGCTGACTGCTACGTGATGGACGCATTCGGCACAGCACACCGCAAGCATGCTTCTACAGCAGTTATAGCTGATTACTTTGACGCAGAGGACAAGATGCTTGGTCTGCTGATGGAGAAAGAGGTTGCAGCTGTTGACGCTGTACTTGGTAACATCAAGCGTCCATTCATCGCTATCATGGGCGGTTCAAAGGTTTCTTCTAAGATTGGCATCATCGAGAATCTTCTCGGCAAGGTTGACAAGATTATCCTTTGCGGCGGTATGACATACACATTCGCTAAGGCTCACGGTGGAGAAGTAGGCAAGTCTATTTGCGAAAATGACAAGCTTGACATTGCTCTCGGCGTTGAGGAACTTGCAAAGAAAAATGGTGTAGAACTGTTCCTTGCACCAGATGCTATCTGCGCACCTGAGTTCAGCAATGACTCACCACAGACTGTATGTTCAGCAAGAGCAATCCCAGCTGACCTTGAGGGTCTTGACGCTGGTCCAGAGGCACAGAAGATATTTGCTGAAGCTATCAAGGGTTGCAAGACAATTCTTTGGAATGGCCCTGCTGGAGTATTTGAATTTGACAACTTCTGCGGAGGTTCACGCGCAATTGGTAATGCAATCGCTGAAGCTACAGCAGAGGGAGCATTCTCTCTCATCGGCGGCGGTGACTCTGTTGCTTGTGTAAACAAGTTCGGTCTTGCTGACAAGGTTTCTTACATCTCTACAGGTGGCGGCGCACTTCTCGAGGCTATCGAGGGCAAGGTGCTCCCAGGTGTAGCAGCAATAAAGGGATAATATCCACAACATAGATATTATATGCCAGACGGCGGTCATACATGTGACTGCCGTCTTTTTTTATTCCTTCCATACAAGAATTGCAGTTTTCATACAAAATGTCAGGAAAACAGCCTATTTACTTACACGTTTTTTGCGTATTCCTCAATTTTCCCAAAAGATACTTTTA
>JAFPAS010000098.1 GCA_017424205.1 Prevotella sp.
GCAATAGCGAGAATGAATCCACCGATAAAGAGCATGATAATTGGGTCTGCAAAGCAAGCCATTATTTTCTGATACTTTATGAGCGAGCCAAGAGTTTCTGGGTCATGCTGTGTAAACATATAGAAACTCGAATCAGAACAAGTGAAGAGCAATACAACAATCACCATCACAGATGTAGCCCATGATGGGATGCCCTCTGTAAGCCACATGAGTGAAGCAAAAACGAAAATAGCGATAGTACGCTGTTCTGTCAGCGTAAGGTCAGCGATGCCGAATGCTGTTGATGGCATACACCACAGCACAAGGCTGACGAGCAACACGGCAAGAATTTTATAAGCCTTCGTGTGTGCACTTTTTTGTGGGCCATGCTTTTTTCTGTTGTGGTAAAGTTCCACAAGATGGTAGCCCGGAAAACTTTTAAACATGTTTTGTTGGTTTTTTAATTGATTATTATTAGTTTATTTTCATTCACTTGAATAATTGAGATTGTGTCGTAGCAACAGCCATACACACAAAAACGAGACCGCATAACGACGCAGAGCATCGGCATTGCATGTCTCCCTATAAAGTTTCTCGGATGGTTTCTCTGTTATCAGGCAGTTTTTATCCCACTGGAAAAACCATGCAAAGTTACAAAAAATTATAATACGGCAAAAGACTTAGACTGCTTATTTTCAGATATTAAGCGTATTATTTCCCAGTATGAGTTTTTTATTGATTCAAAGCAAGATATTTGGCCTGCCATAACATCTTTTAATACTGAATACCGAATTACTATCAGTTGAGTCATGAGGACTTTCTATAATGCATCAATCCGGAATGCAGAAGGCTTTTTCCGCCTGTTGCATTCCGGATTTTTGTTTAGTATTATTTGATGTCATGCTTTCGAATATCATGACATCAAATGAAAAACACTTTAAGCGCCAGTTAGCGCATTGATATATTTATTTTCCACGCTTCGCTGCCTCTTTCAGGAGGTTCTCAACAATCTCGCGTTTTACCTTGACGATTGTTCCGTGCTTATGCTCTAATGGTACAGATATTCGCTCTGGTATCGGAGTAAAGGTCTTGAAGTCAGTAGTACTAACTGCACCGAAGCTCTGCGGACGATACTGGTCGAAATAGATAACCCACTCTTTACCAAGATTTACAGCGCATGGTCCTTCAGAATAAGTCTTTCCGAATGTCGTTGTCGGAGTTTTTCCTCTCGGAGCATTGTCTGCTGTATGGAAAGGGCCATGAGGCGAATCGCTGAAGACGCAGAACAGGTTAGAGAAGCCTGGCTTACGATTGTCTTTTACAACAAGGACATAATCCTTAGAAGCACGCTTCAGGAGGAATGCATCGATGCTGTTGAATCCAGGATCGTAGTATGGCTTTGCTGGAGCGAAGCGCTTAAAATCCTTTGTTGTAGTATACCATAGGCGCTGTGCGGAATTAGTTCCGAGGTTATCTGCACTTGTGCGCTTCTTCGGGTCGAGCATTGACGCCCAGATAATGAAGTATTCCTTAAACTCATCATCATAGAATATCTCTGGAGCCCAAACATTGTTTGTAGGATTATTCTGCATCACAGGCACAGCAATCTGCTTAGACCAGTTGATAAGGTCTTTAGAATGAGCATATCCGAAGCCTTTTGCTCCATACCACTGCATGGTCCATACGAGATGGAAAGTTCCGTCTGGTCCCTGTGTTATAGAAGGGTCGCGGAAGACACGGTCATCTGGTGCGAAATGAGGCACAACCGCTTCGCCGGTAAAAGCGTCGACGTACAACTGTTCATTTCCGATTTCTGGTCGCATCCATTCGCCTGGTATGGTATCCCATTTCAAGCCGTCGTAGCTGTAAAGATAATGCATTCCGCCTGTTGAAGGTTCGCGGAATGATGTGAAAATGTAAGCATCCTGCGCCATTGCCGCTATCGATGCCATGGCCATCAAGGCCAATGAAAAGATTCTTTTTTTCATAGTTATAGTGTGATTATTTATATATTTCAGCATTTCATATTGCAATTCCTTTTCATGCTACGCATACATTTCGTATCGAGATTACAGTTTCTCAACGCATTGCTTTTGCTTTGCGCAGTACTTCCGCTATTTTCTTCGCCATGATGCCAGCACCTTTTGCCGACGGATGAATTCCGTCATTGCTCATAGCATCGCTATCAGGGCAAATTTCTGGATACAGATCAATGATTTCAATTTTGTTTTTCTTTGCCACCTTCCTTATCATCGGAATTACTTCATTAGCAATCACATCGTTACGGATTTGCTTTTCGGTGTTCGTTGTGACATGATTAGCTTGAAGTGGCGTGCAGAGATATATGAGAGGCTTTGACGGCAGAGCCTTCAGTTCGTCAAGCATCTGCTGCATGTCAGCCATATACTGCTGGCTGTGAAGCGTCCAATTGATAGGTTTACTATCGTTAGTGCCAAGTTTTATTACTACGATATCTGGATTGAAAGCCTTCGCTTCTTCCCACGATTTTTCTATCATATACGGATGGTCACCGTTATTCAGCATAGTGCGTCCGCTCACCCCGAAGTTCTTCACGCAGAAATCCGGTCCTAACATGCGCTGCATCTGAGCAGGGTAACTATTCACGTCGACCATATCAATGCCATGTCCGTCAGTTATGCTGTTGCCAATACAAGCTACCCGAACAGCTTTATTGTTCGGCAGCGAGAGTTCGTCAAGCCACTGACCGAGCGTGCTGACCATCTGATAGTGCTTGCTGAATCTGTTTCGAAATCCCCATCCATGTTTTCCCGTAGGATAGACATGAAGTTCGGCAGGCACGCCGGCTTTTCTGAGCGCAAGAAAGTATGGTATCGCGTTTGTTGCTGTCGGCACCTTGTCGTCATCAGCTGACGCAAAAATGATAGCAGGAGGAGTGCGATGTCTGCGCACTGCATTCATATTAGAGAATTTCTTTACAATCTTCTCATCCTGCAAGTCTTCGCCTAGGAAATTCACACAAGACCCTTTATGCGACTGTTTTTCTATCATAGAAATCACAGGATAGAACAATATCTGGAAGTCCGGGCGTGCATCAATCGGTGCATGGCATGCTGTAGTCGATGCCAAATGACCTCCTGCAGAGAATCCCATGATACCTACGGCGTGTCGGCTGATATTCCATACATCAGCACTATCACGTACGGTACGTATTGCCATCTGTGCGTCAGTCATCGGTATTGTGCGATCGCCATTAGGCATACGATATGTCAGGATAAAGTATGCAATGCCTTTATTA
>JAFPAS010000099.1 GCA_017424205.1 Prevotella sp.
GCTTGTAGCATGAGCTACGAACGGTATATTTCCGTTTTTAACTTAAACGACAGATTGGCAGATATTCTTGATATGCTATATGCAAGAAAGGACGCAAGATACAAAGAATATCTTGCTTTGGTAGACGATGAAACTAGAAATGACTTCAACCGATTAATTCTTCACACTTAGAAGTTCTTGAAAAGCGTCATCACTCCTCTCTAATTTCTTTATACATTCTTCTGCATCTATAATACCTTTACCTTTAAAGTATTCTGTAAGGGTCGCTTGAATATCATCGTAGTAAGACTCTTGCAGGATACTTCTGAATTTCTTAACGAATTCTTTCTCCGATACTCCAATTTCTTTAATCATGCTTCGCAGATTTGAAACACTTCTATTGTAGCTGTAACCTTGCTCGATTATTGATTCTTTGTGAATAGGAGTTCTGCCGAACAAGGACAAAGTCTGTTCGTATGAATGCCTTAGGATAGTCGCCAGCCAGCACATCGCAAATGTCTTCTGTAGGATGGTTGTTCGACTTATGCACACGCATGCCGACAACAAAGTCCATACGCTGCTATCGGTCTTGGTCAGCAAGGCGGTATGCTGCATTTGTTTCTGTGCGTGTCAGTCGCATACCTATCTCAGCGGCAGACATGTTTACACCTTGCCCTGGCTTATAGCCGTCGGGGGGTAAATCTATCCACTTTCCCCCTCCCCTTCTATGCGATGTGTGTTGCCTGCCTCAGTATTTCGTGGCATAGTATTATAAACAAAAAAATGTGCGGCACAAAACCTATTTGGCTGTACCGCACATTTCTTGCTTGAATAGTTATGTAGATATATTTTTTACTTTGTGACCAATGTCGCTATATTATGCACCTGGTGCCTGCCGTGTGTTATAGGAACTTCTTATAGCGCAGGGCTGACCAGCTGGCTATGCTGACGAATATGGAAATGAATAGCGCGAGGACAAATCCCCATGGCGTGTCTTCCATGCCGTTGACGAGATTCATGCCGAAGAGCGAGGCTATGAGTGTCGGGAACATCATGATGATGGTGACAGATGTGAGCGTACGCATCGTGGTGTTCATGTTGTTGTTGATGATGCCACGATAAGTTTCCATCGTCGACTCGAGGATGTTTGAGTAGATATTTGTCGTTTCTCGTGCCTGTGACATCTCGATGTTGACGTCTTCGATGAGGTCGGCGTCAAGTTCGTCTACCTGCAGCTTGAACTTCAGTTTTGCAAGCAGATTCTCATTGCCTCTGATAGATGTCTGGAAGTATGTGAGCGAGTCTTGCAGTCGTGAGAGTCCGATGAGTGCTTCGTTGTCTGGCTGTTCCATATCTTTTTTCGTGGCATCGATGCGCTGTGATATCTGCTTTAGACGTTTCAGATACCATACGGCAGAGGAGAGGAAGAGACGGAAAATCATGTCGACATAGTCTGTGAATCCCTCGTTACGCTTTTTATGGAACGAGACGAAATCAATCATCATGTTTGTCTCGTAATTGCAGACAGTGATGGTGACATCGCGCTTGTGTATGATGCCGAGCGGAACAGTTGTGTATGGCGTGCGTGAGCGTATCTCCTTAACGTAGGGAATACGCAGGATGATGAGCATCCATCCGTCGTCATATTCATAGCGAGCCCTCTCGTCGTTGTCGGCGATATCGGAGAAAAAATAGTCGGGAATTTTGTATGTGTCTTCCAGGTAACGGCGATCTTCGTCGGTAGGACATGTTACCTGTATCCAGCAGTTTGGCTGCCAGTTGTCAATCTGCTTCAGTTGGTTGTCTGTATTCCAATAAGTCTTCATTGCGTGTAAGCCTTTTTTTTAGGTGCGTGACTTTCGCTGAGGCTTACACTGTTTAGAAAAAGAGTGTAACGAGCCCCAGAAATTACTTTACTTTGTTATTTTCCGGATGATAGTCGTCCATTGTCTTATTTTGTTGGTTAATACTAGTGCAAAAGAAAAATGACTACCTGATGCACGATTCTAATTGCAAAGGTAATCATTTTTCTTGAATGTGAAAGAAAAAAGTAATGTTTTTTTACTCCTTCAGTTATTTTTTTGGTTTTACCTGTTGTTGATGGTAGTGGAAAGATAACGAGATTAGGGATGAAAGATGACTGTAACGTCAACGGTAGCTCTTAACCATTAATAACCATTAAACGTTAACTGTCAACCATTAATCCTTATTCATCAATCCTTAATCCATAACTCCTACTTCTCTGGCACCTCTTCGAGAGCGCACTTAAGCAGTTGCCAGAACTTAGGCATAGTAGAGATTTCGCATCTCTCCTGTGGAGTGTGAGGATGCTGGAGTGTTGGGCCGAAGCTTACGATGTCGAGTCCTGGATATTTTGAAAGGATTACAGAGCACTCCAGTCCGGCGTGTACAACGCTTACTGTTGCTTCGTTGCCGAATTCGCGCTTGTATATGTCGGCCATCACCTTTATCATTTCAGAGTCTGGATTAGGATCCCAGCCCTGATATTCTCCGCTGAATGTAACCTTCATTCCTGCCATGCAGAAGCAGCTCTCAAGCATATTGGCGAGGCAGTCTTTCTGCGATTCAGATGCAGAGCGTGCCAGAATCTTTATTGCCGCCTTGCCGTTGCCGATATTGATGATGGCGAGATTGCTTGATGTTTCTACTATCTCAGGTATAGAAGGGATGTATCTGAGTACACCGTTGTGGCATGCGTTGATGGCGTTCACGACGTTGTCCTGAATTTCCTTTGGTATCTGAGTAGCAGGAGTTTCTACGTCTTCTGTAGTTACAACGATGTTGCTCTCGATGCCTTTGTATTCGTTGACGAAGGTCTCGGCATATTCGGCTACGATAGCTTTCAGTTCTGCGACATTCTCTGCAGGCAGTGTGAATACTGCTTCGCATGTGCGTGGTATGGCGTTGCGCATGTTTCCGCCTGCCCATGTTGCAAGGCGTGCTTCTGTATTTGCGATGATGTCTACTGCGATGCGTGCCATGAGTTTGTTGGCATTGGCATGCCCCAGTCCGATTTCTATGCCTGAGTGTCCGCCACGAAGTCCGTCGACAGTGATTTTCACAGCCTGGTCTTCGCTGTCAGTCTCTACTTCTTTGTATTCGATTTCGGCAGTGATGTCGAGTCCGCCAGCAGAGCCGATAATCATTTCGCCCTCCTGTTCGGTGTCGAGATTGAGCAGTATTTCGCCTTCAAGTTCGCCTTCTGGCAGAGCGTTTGCTCCAATCATAGATGTTTCTTCGTCGGCAGTGATGAGAGCGTTAAGTGGTCCGTGCTTCATGTTTTTGTCTTCCATGATGGCCATGATAGCTGCTACGCCCATTCCGTCGTCAGCTCCCAGGGTGGTATTGTTAGCATACACCCAGTCGCCCTCGATGCGTGTCTCGATTGGATCGTTTATGAAGTCGTGTGTGCTTGTCGGTGTCTTCTGTGGCACCATGTCCATATGTGCCTGCAGGATTATGCCTTTACGGTTCTCCATTCCTGGCGATGCAGGTTTCTTCATTACGATGTTTCCTGCAGGGTCGATGAATGCTTCTACGCCTGCATTCTTAGCGAAGTCAAGCAGGAACTGCTGTATTTTCTCAAGATGTCCTGACGGACGTGGCACTTGTGTCAACAAGTCGAAGTTGCGCCAGATGCACTCTGGCTGTAGGTTTCTGATTTCTGACATAGATATTGTTGGTTTTTAGGTTTGTTGTGTCATTGCCGCACGTCTTTCTCTCATTGATAGCGCCACGGCGGCATATATGCCAAGCAGCACTACGAGGAGTGTCTGCAGTGTGTGTACGATAAGCACGAAATACAGGGCGTCTGTTTCAGCCACTCCGTATAGTATAAGCATAGTCTTAACGGCGAAGTGCCATGGCCCTGCACCATTAGGAGTAGGCACGATAACGGCTATTGTGCCTACGATGAATGTAGCTACGGCACACGCTAATCCGAGCGACGCTGTGAAATCGAAGCAGAAGAATGTGAGGTAGTAGTGCAGAAAATAGCTTGCCCATATAGCGAAAGAATAGAACAGGAACAGCGGTATGTTCTTCACCTGCTTGAGCGACATTACACCCTCGATGATTCCCTGCACAGTGGCTTTCACCTTATTATATATTGATAGCTTCTTTCGTACGGAGTATATAGAGATGCATGCTGCAGCTCCGCATATCAGTGTTACGATATATCCGGTGGTGGTGAAGCGGCCGAGAAATTCTGGTATGTTCACACCGGTGTGGCTGAAAAATTCAGCAAACACGTTCATTTGTAACAAGAGTGCAGCAGCTGTGAGCAGGAGTACGAGGAGTGTATCTACGGCACGTTCTACGACAACCGTGCCGAGAGCCTTCGGGAAGGACACTCCGTCGCTGCGGTTAAGCACTCCGCACCGTGTGAATTCTCCTATGCGCGGTATGGCGAGGCTTACTGCATACGAGAGGAAAATGGCGTCTATGCTTGTTGTGGCGCGCACTTTCTCGCCTATAGGTTCAAGCGTCTGGCGCCAGCGCCATCCGCGAAACATCTGTGCCAGGATGCCGAAAGGCATCGACAGCCACATCCATGTCCAGTTCATCTCCTCACGCATGAAATGCAGCATGCTCTGGAAGTCAAAGCCGCGATACATCCAATAGAGTATTCCGCTGCCTAAGACAAAAGGCAGAACAATCTTTAGTATCTTTTTGGCTATTTTGCGCACGTTGGGTAATTCCTGTTGTTTTATAATCTACCGCATTGCAATAGATCTGGTTATGTCTTTAATTTATGCAAAGATACTAATTATTTCTAATTCCTCATTCGTTTTGCCGGATTCTTTATCCTTAATTTAGGTATTTTTAGTATAAGCATGCA
>JAFPAS010000100.1 GCA_017424205.1 Prevotella sp.
CTGAATACAGAATTAAATTCGAGGAGGAACTTATGACACGTAACGACATTCTCAACAGTATTGAAGAGCAGATTGAAGATGCTCGTAAAGAAGCTATAGCTGCAGGAATGGCGGAAGGAACAGCGAAGGGAATGGAAGAGGGAAGAGCAGAAGGTAAAGAGGAAGGAAGAGAAGAAGCAAGAACTGATATAGCGAAAAAGCTTATGGAAATGAAGATGGATATCGAAAGCGGGGGCGTCAGCTGAACTGTGTCAAGGCTGTTAGATAATTTGGATTTACCGAAGTCTATTTAAAGGTCTATCCTACTCACATCCTGCCAACTTTCATTGTTCAGTATCTCCGCATCGGGGCCCACAAAGCACTTCCCGGCCTCGGTGTCGCCGCAGAGCCAGTAACGCATCCAGGCGGTCATGTAAGCATCGCCACGTGGAAGCATGTCACCGTGGTCTGTGCCTTTGATACGTCCCATAATACGCTGCTCAGAGCCGATGCCCTCGTAGCTTTTCTGCAATTCGTCCAGTTTGCAGAGTGCCTTGGCATCGAAGTCGCCGCAGCCGCCCATTAGCAGCATAGGCGCTTTGATGTCATTCATAAAACCGGTACCAAGGCTGTCGACCAGCAATGTTGCGGTGCCGCTCTGTGTACAGAGAGCCTTGTACAAATGGCTGTTCTCGAAAAGCGAGGACGCGGTAAAAACACACATACCCCCTTGCGAATGCCCGGTCAGGCCTACGCGTGCAGTGTCCACTTTCTGATAGAAGAGGCTAGACGGATCGGCGTTCGCCTTTACCATTATGTCAAGCGACTTGCTGATGGACTTCCCATCCCATGTCCACTCGTCCTCATTACCTACTACGATGAACCCCCATGAGGCTAGATGGCGGAAGACTGCCTTGTACTTGGATGCTCGTATGCCCGTGCCATTAGCCATGAGAACTAGTGGCCATGCCCTCTGCTCAGTCTTCAGATTGGCAGGGTAATATACCTGGAGGAGTTTGATTCGCTCGTCGCTATCCTCCTGTGTGAACAACTCTACTTGGTATTCCCCATCGTAAGCATACTTCTTCTCCAATGTGCCCTTGTATTCAAATTTGCCCTGATATCCTTCACCTACGGTCTGAATCTTCTCCCAAAATGAACTGCAAGATATGCAGGATGTCAACATAATTACAGACGAAATTATGCACATTATCGTCTTCCAACAACCTCTAAACATATAACTTACGATTTATCGGTGTAAATATAAGAAATCTACAGCAAATTGTATCTGTCTTCGAACTTTATCGCAAGCTGCTGTGAGATAATGCCCCAATTCGGTACAGGCATCGTCCATTTTTTGCGAGCATTACGATATGCCAGATAGACGAGTTTGACCAAGGCAGTGTCGTTCGGGAAAACACCCTTATTCTTTGTGACCTTGCGGATCTGGCGATGGTAGCCTTCCACAGTATTGGTCGTATAAATGAGCTTCCTGATAGGCTCAGAATACTGGAAGTACTCGCTTAGGCGGTCCCAGTTGTCACGCCATGACTTGATGACTATTGGGTACTGTTCGCCCCACTTCTCTTCAAGTTTGTCGAGGGCCATCTCGCCAGCATCCTTCGTCACGGCACCATACACTGGCTTCAGATCCTTCATGAACTCCTTCTGATACTTGCTGCCGACATACTTCATAGAGTTGCGTATCTGATGGATAACGCAAAGCTGCACAGCCGTTTCAGGGAATACGCTCTTGATGGCATCGGGAAAGCCTTTCAATCCATCTATGCAGGCAATCATTATGTCTTTTACTCCTCTGTTCTGAAGGTCTGTCAAGACGGACAGCCAGAAGTTTGCACCTTCGCTCTTTGAAACATACATACCCAGCAGATCCTTATGACCGTCTTTGTCAATGCCGAGCACATTGTAGATAGCCCTGGAGACCACTCTGTTCTTTTCATCCATTACTTTGTAATGAAGAGCGTCGAGCCATACAATAGGATAAACTTCATCCAAACTGCGGTTACGCCATGCCTCAAGCTCAGGCAGCACCCTATCGGTTATGGAGCTGATAGTCTCTGCAGATATGGATGTGCCCACAGTCTCTTCAAGCCAATTGCTGATATCCCTGGTGCTTGTTCCAAGGGCATACAGACCGATAATGCGGTCTGCCATACCCTCGGATAACATAGTCTCTCTCTTTTTAATGAATTGGGGATCGAATGAGGCGTCACGGTCTCTTGGAGTTGTGACCGTAATGTCGCCAACAGGTGTCTGGACCTGCTTCTGCATCTTGCCGTTACGGCGGTTACCAGACTCTCGTGACTCCTGGGTAAGGTGAGCATCCATCTCTCCTTCCAGAACTGCGTTGACGATGTTCTCAATCATCGGAGCAAGTGCTCCATCTTTACCGAATAGCTGCTTACCCGCTTTGATCTCTTCAAGGATCTGTGCCTTGAAGATGTTGAAATCTACTTCTTCTTTCATTGTTACTGTGTGTTACAAAAATAAAACTTTATTCTTGCTTGACAC
>JAFPAS010000101.1 GCA_017424205.1 Prevotella sp.
GGAATCTAAATGAAATTAGATTCTCAAAAACACATTCATTAAGGAAAAACCAAAAACTCATAATACTATCAAATAGGAAGGAATATTAGTATGCTATAAAGCGGGCACTGTTGTCAGATGAAAATAAAGGGATAATAGACCAATGGAATGACAGCAAAGGAATATGCGCAGTGCAAAAGATTATAAAGCTGCCTCTTCCTGGTCTGTAGAGTAAATGGTAAAGAGTCATTTGTGTGGCAAAAAGCAGTGTTAGATGTTTATTTTGCCGTGACAATGCAACGAAGAAGGGAAAATCTTCATGAGAGTGAAACTGCATACATCTGCATCATATCTGCACTGTGGATAACTTATTAAATTACAGAGTGTTATGCGTCTTTGTGCAGATGTGCAGATTTTAAAAAATAAAAAATAATAGATAGTTGGGTTGTTTCTGAGTGCTGCGAGCGAATAAGACTTTTTAGTTGATATCAATGACTTAGAGACAATATGCCGATGCTTCATATAAATACAAAAACAGAAGGCTGCAAGTGGCGTGATAACGCATTGCGGTCTTCTGTCTGTTTATGTCTTCTCGACTATTCTGTTCTATCTCTCTGCTGGCTATCTTTTATAGATGGAGTCTGTCTGCCATTCCATAATAGTAGCGATGCTGTCAGCATCGGTAAATCCGAATTTGATATTTGATACCTGCCGAGCTCTCAGGATGAAAGGCACTTCGCAGGCGTCGATCTCCTCTACCTCAACAGTCGTTATTCCTGAACTGAGCATTCCGATTTCACGTGCGGCAGCATAGGAGAGGTCTATTATTCTGCCACGTACGAACGGACCGCGGTCGTTAACCCTTACAACGGTTGTCTTGCCGTTCTTGATGTTGGTGACCTTCAGCATTGTGCCGAATGGGTATCGCTTGTGTGCACAAGTCAGGCTGTCGTGATGCAGTCGTTCTCCGCTTGCTGTGCGTGCTCCTGTTGCCCGTTTAGCATAATACGAGGCTTTGCCTCGCTGCTGTGCATGCAGCGGGGCAAAACCCAAAAAGAGAGATATGAGAATGATAATTAACTTTTCGATAAGTCTGATGTTTAGGTTAGTCTGTTTATGCAGTCACTATGTGTTCTGTTGTGACTGTGTGGAGCAGACGAGGTGAGTGTTTACACTACGCCCTGCGCCATCATGGCTTTAGCCACCTTCATGAATCCGGCGATGTTTGCGCCCTTCACGTAGTCGATGTATCCATCTGGCTGCTTTCCGTACTCTACGCATGCATCGTGTATAGATGACATGATGTAGTGAAGTTTTTCGTCAACCTCTTTTTCTGACCATCCCAGACGCATTGAGTTCTGTGTCATCTCGAGTCCGGATGTTGCCACACCACCAGCATTGACAGCCTTTCCTGGTGCGTAGATTGCTTTCTTCTCGACGAAGTATTCTGCCGCTTCTGCCGTACATCCCATGTTTGACACCTCTGCCACGCATGTTACGCCGTTGGCTATGAGCATGCGAGCATCATCGCCGTTGAGTTCGTTCTGTGTGGCACATGGCAGTGCTATGTCGCATTTCACCTCCCATGGTTTCTTTCCTGGGAAGAATGTAGCCTCAGGGAATTCTTCTGCGTATGGTTCGCAAATGTCGTTGCCAGATGCGCGGAGTTCAAGCATATAGTCGATCTTCTCGCCGCTGATGCCAGTTGGGTCATATATGTATCCGTCAGGACCGCTGATGGTAATGACCTTAGCTCCGAGTTCGGTAGCTTTCAACGCTGCACCCCATGCCACATTGCCGAATCCAGATATTGCTACGGTCTTTCCGGCGATGTCGATGCCGTGAGTCTTGAGCATCTGGTTTGTGAAATATAGTGCTCCGAAGCCTGTTGCTTCAGGACGTATGCGTGAGCCGCCCCATTCCAGTCCTTTACCTGTCAGGACGCCCTCGAAGCGATGTGTCAGTTTCTTGTACATTCCGAAGAGATAGCCTATCTCACGTGCGCCGACACCGATGTCGCCTGCTGGCACGTCTTCGTCTGGTCCGATGTTCTTCACCAGCTCAGTCATGAATGCCTGGCAGAAGCGCATCACCTCGTTGTCGCTCTTTCCGCGGATAGAGAAGTCAGAACCTCCCTTGCCTCCGCCCATAGGCAGAGTGGTCAGTGCGTTCTTGAATGTCTGCTCGAATCCGAGGAATTTAAGTATTGAGAGGTTTACTGATGGATGGAAACGCAGTCCGCCTTTGTAAGGGCCGATAGCAGAGTTAAACTGCACACGGTAGCCGATGTTGACCTGCACCTCGCCTTTGTCGTCAACCCATGGCACACGGAATGTGATGATGCGCTCTGGTTCAACGAGTCGTTCAATGAGTTTTGCTTTCTCGAACTCAGGATGCTGGTTGTAGACATCCTCGATTGACAGCAAAACTTCCTTCACTGCCTGAAGGTATTCTTTTTCGCCTGGGTGTTTCTGCTCCAGGTCGAACATTATCTTTTGTACTTCCATAGAGTTTGTATTAGATATATTAGTTAGTTAAGTATTTCTTAATTCTATAATTTGTATTGCAAAGGTAGGAAATTCTTATGAACCAAACAAGAAAAAACGTCAAAAATATGCACAGAATTAACATTTTGTTATCATTAGAGGCTAAAAATAGGTTTTATTAAACATTTAAGCTTGCATAATGACAGGTAAACGAGTTGACAAGTAAACAAGTAGACGAGTTAATTGTTTAGTTAACGAGTTGACAGTAAACAAGTAGACGAGTTAATTGTTTAGTTAACGATAACGACAACGATAACCTTTAACCATTAAACCTTTAACCATTAAACCTTAACCATTAACCATTAATATATCTGCCTATAAGCAAGAAGCGTGAAGACAACATGCGGA
>JAFPAS010000102.1 GCA_017424205.1 Prevotella sp.
AAGGGTTAATTCTGCGAGTAAGCGAGAGCAGAGGATGCTTGCATACTATGCCGAGCGGGAGCAGAATCGGCGAAGCCAATGGTTAAGGGTTAATGGTTAAAGTCCTCGTCAACTAAACAATCAACTTGTCTACTGTCAACTCGTCTACTTGTCTACTTGTCTACTCGTCTTCTAATCATTGACAGCTAAAAGCGCATCCTTCTCGTTTCCATTTACAAAAATACACATTTTTATATGTATCTCAAACATATACGAGTGTATTTAACACGAATTTAACAATTACGACAAATACAACCACGCACTAATAAGACATTTTTTAACTAAAAAGGGAAATTAATTTATACACTTATCTACACAAAAGCTTGTTTATTTAACCAAAATATTATAAAACATAATAAAAATATAACACTATGATATATTTTCTCGCACATATATTTGCTCATTTCGTTAAATTTGCATACCTTTGCATAATTATTTTTTATATATTACGAAATAAAATGGAGAAGTATATAAGTGTTGTAAAGAAATCTTTCGCTACGCTAAACAAGTTTGAAATATGTCTGCTTGTTTCTATACTCTGCTTGACTGTAATAGGATTTGTCTTAAAGGGCGAAGTTACAGTCAACACGATTATTGCCGCGATAGCCGCGATACTGGGTGTCTTCTGTGTCGTATTTGGAGCAAAAGGCTCTATGGCAAACTGGATATTCGGCACGATAGAAGCATTTCTGCATATCTATATCTGCTTTTGTACACATATCTATGGCGACATGATACAGAGACTGGCATACAATCTCCCAATGCAGTTCATAGGATGGAACAAATGGAAGAAAAGACTGAGAGACGACAATTCGCAGACTATTCATACACGATACATGACATGGGCGCAACGCTTCTACACGCTGATTGCAACAGCAGCAGGCACAGCGCTCCTCGGCGTATTCCTGATATACTTCGGACCATGGTTTATAGACATGCTGCATACGATTGTGCCAGATATGGAGTTTGCAACACTGAAGCAGAACTACGACATGCCGATGCAGCTCTGGCTCGACTCGTTTACGACAGTGCTGTCTATCATCACCATGTACGTATCTGTAAAGGCATTCGTTGAGCAATGGTATATGTGGCTTATTATAAATGTAGCATACATTTCAATGTGGATGATGAGTGACTCGGAATTCTCGTTTATGACAGTGGCGAAATACAGCGTATACTTCGTAAACTCAATATACGGCATATATGCCTGGCACAAACTAAGTAAGAACTAAACAGGAAAAACAATCCTGTAAATACACTAACCTCAATCACTAAATCAAAAATGTCAAGCGATAGCATCATAATCATTCCTACGTATAACGAAATAGAGAACATAGAGAAAATTGTTAATGCAATATTCTCGCTCGAAAAGAAATTTGATATTCTTGTCATAGACGACGGTTCGCCTGACGGAACAGCGCAAGCCGTAAAGCGACTCATGAGTACGACCTACGAAGGAAGGCTGCATCTTGTAGAAAGAAAAGGCAAGCTCGGACTTGGAACAGCTTACATAGCAGGATTCAAATGGGCACTGGAGAGGGAATACGAATACATATTCGAAATGGACGCTGACTTCTCGCACGACCCAAACGACTTGCCACGCCTATATGCAGCCTGTGCAGAAGAGGGATATGATCTCGCTATCGGTTCAAGATACGTTTCAGGTGTGAACGTAGTAAACTGGCCAATCGGACGTGTGCTGATGTCATACTTCGCATCAAAATATGTACGATTCGTTACAGGATTTAATGTCAACGACACGACTGCTGGATTCAAATGCTACAGAAGACGCGTGCTGAAAACCATCGAGCTTGACAAAGTCAGATTCAAAGGTTACGGCTTTCAGATAGAAATGAAATTCACTGCATACAAAATAGGATTCAAGATAAAGGAAGTGCCAGTAATTTTCATCAACAGAAGAGAGGGTGTAAGCAAAATGTCTGGCGGAATATTCGGGGAGGCTTTCTTCGGAGTTATGCGACTGAGATGGGACGGATGGTTCAGAAAATATCCGAAAATAATAGGCTAAGTGACTAAAGAAACCTAAACGAAGGATAAAACAATTTGCTGGAAGCATGAAAATCGCTATAGTTAAATATAACGCAGGAAATATATACTCAGTAGTGAATGCGCTGCGCAGGCTCGGAATTGAACCGTTGCTAACCGACAACCATGAGCAACTCATGAAAGCTGACAAGGTTATTTTCCCAGGGCAAGGAGAAGCAAGCAGCGCAATGGAATATCTGAAAGAGCGCAATCTCGACTGCCTGATAAAAGAACTTAAGCAACCAGTGCTCGGAATTTGCATTGGACAGCAATTGCTCTGCCAACATTCAGAAGAGGGTGATACAGACTGTCTGGGTGTGTTCCCGTTAGATGTCAAGCGTTTCATGCCGACATGTCACGAGGAGAAGATTCCTCAAATGGGCTGGAACAGCATATACGGGCTGAAGACAGAATTATTCAATGGTGTATCGGCTGACTGTGCAATAAACGAAAAGGACTACGTATACTTCATACATAGCTACTACGTGCCACAAGACAGTCGTTTTACAATAGCAACAGCAGACTTCACACTGCCCTACTCCGCAGCAATACATAAGGATAATTTCTACGCAACACAGTTTCATCCTGAGAAGAGTGGAACCGTCGGAGCAAAAATACTTAAGAATTTCATAGAAATATAATCCAACAACACAGCACATGATTGACATTATACCTGCAATAGATATTATTGATGGAAAATGCGTTAGACTGACGAAAGGTGACTATAACAGCAAAACCATCTACAACGATAGCCCTGCCGAGGTGGCTAAAGAGTTTGAGGCTTTGGGGTTCAAACGACTGCATGTCGTAGACCTTGACGGTGCAAAATCAAAGCATGTTGTCAATACAGAGGTACTCAAAGAGATAACATCTGCAACTAATCTAGTAGTAGACTTCGGTGGTGGAATAAAAACAGAAGAGGACATTAACCTCGCATTTGAGAACGGGGCGAAAATGGTTACCATTGGTTCTATTGCAGTAACACGTCCTGACCTATGCCAAAAATGGATAGAGCAATACGGGGCTGATCGCATAATACTCGGAGCAGATGTAAGAGACGGAAAAATATCCATTAATGGATGGTTGGACAACTCGGACGAAAATCTCATTCCATTCCTAAGGAAATATATCAGCATGGGAGTAAAGAACATTCTATGCACTGATATTTCTAAAGACGGAACATTGAAAGGTCCGGCAATAGAATTATACAGGGAAATAATGGACACTTTCCCTGGAATTTATCTCATTGCATCGGGCGGAGTAGCATCTAACGAAGATATTGCAGAACTACAGCGTAACGGCATTCCTGCAGTTGTGTTCGGAAAAGCTTATTACGAGGGAAGAATTGACGTTAACAAATTATGGCTTTAGCAAAACGAATCATACCTTGTCTTGACGTTAAAAACGGAGAGACCGTAAAAGGAACAAACTTTGTCAACCTGCGTTCAGCTGGAGACCCCGTAGAACTTGGGAAATTATACAGCGAGCAGGGAGCAGACGAACTGGTATTCCTGGATATTACAGCAAGTCATGAAGGCAGAAAAACCTTCACAGATATGGTAACGCGTGTAGCATACGAAATCAACATACCTTTCACCGTTGGTGGTGGAATTAACCAGATAGATGATGTGACACGCCTGCTAAATGCTGGAGCAGACAAAGTCAGTGTAAACTCTGCCGCTCTCAGAAACCCTAAGCTGATAGACGAAATAACGAACAGATATGGCTCACAGGTGTGTGTCTGTGCTATCGATGCCCGCTATGACGACGATGAATGGTATTGCTATCTTAACGGAGGAAGAATACGCACGGAGAAAACACTCATGGAATGGGCAAAAGAAGCACAAGACAGAGGAGCAGGAGAAATTCTGTTTACATCAATGAATCATGACGGTGTAAAGACGGGATACGCCAATGAAGCACTTAGCGAACTGTCAGATGCTCTTGAAATACCGATCATTGCATCGGGAGGAGCAGGAGACATTGAACATTTCTATGATGCCTTTACTATAGGAAAAGCTGACGCAGCCTTAGCAGCATCGGTATTTCATTTCAATGAAATTGCAATACCTGACTTAAAACAATATCTCCACACAAAAGGCATTCCTGTGAGATTGTCATAAAGCTTGTTACCTAAGATTAGATTAGCATATTCCCTACCCTCCATTCAATAACAAACACAAAAAATGATAAAAGTTGACTTTAACAAAAACAGCGACGGACTTGTTCCTGCTATCATCCAGGATAGCATAACAAAGAATGTGCTTATGCTTGGATACATGAACGAGGAAGCCCTACAGAAAACATTAGAAACCAAGAAGGTAACATTCTGGAGCCGCTCAAGAAACACTCTGTGGACTAAAGGCGAAACATCAGGCAACTTTCTTGACCTTGTAAGCGTATTATCTGACTGCGATAATGACACATTGCTTATAAAAGTCCGTCCACATGGCCCAACATGCCACACGGGAACCGACACATGCTGGGGAGAAAAGAATATATAGCAGAAAAATGCCAAAACATTGCATCTGCATAACAGAATAGAGAAACGACAGACAACTATTAAGGAATTATTTCAGAATAAATATAACTCATATAAAAATGAACGAAGAAAAGAATCCTCTATTATTCCTTTCAGAACTTCAAGATTTCATAGAGGAACGCTACAAGAAAATGCCAGAAGGCTCATATACGACATCGCTCTTTAAAGACGGAACAAACCGTATGGCACAAAAAGTCGGAGAAGAAGCGCTGGAACTTGTAATCGAGGCAACAAACGGCACTAAAGAACGAATGGTCTACGAAGGAGCTGACATGCTCTATCATCTGATTGTCTTGCTAACAAGCAAAGGCATGCGTATAGAAGATTTTGCAAAAGAACTGCAAGTAAGACATAATCCAAATTGGCAAAAACATTAAAAAATAAGTCAATCGGCATTAAAATCTCACAATATGCTAATAGAATACAGTAAAGCGAGTATATATCAGGAAGATAAATGTGTACTCAAAGAGTTTGACTTCAGACTTGAGGAGGGTGAGTTTGTATATCTTATAGGTAAGGTTGGTTCTGGAAAAAGTTCCTTCCTTAAAACCCTATATTGTGAACTTGATATAGACAGCGCAGAAAAAGCAGTAGTGCTCGAACGAGACTTGCTAAACATAAAATCTAAGCATATTCCTGAGTTGCGAAGAGAAATGGGCATCGTCTTCCAGGATTTCCAGTTGCTACACGACCGTACAGTATTAAGTAATCTCGAATTTGTCTTAAAAGCTATAGGATGGAAAGACAAAACAGAAATAGCTGAGAAAATCAACCAAGTGCTTGAGTCGGTAGGAATGCAGAACGTAAAGAACAAACTTCCGCACGAGCTATCAGGCGGTGAGCAGCAAAGAGTAGCTATTGCACGCGCACTTCTCAATAACCCTAAGATTATTGTAGCTGACGAACCTACAGGAAACCTTGACCCTGAAACTGCAGAAGCAATCATAATATTGCTGAAAGAAATTACCAGAACAGGTACAGCTGTTATTATGTCTACACATAACATTCCAATGCTGGACAAAATTCCAGGAATTGTCTACAACTGCGAGAATGGAACAATGACAGAACTTAAAGCATAAGACAGACCACCCCGTTCAGTAAAAGCAGACCAACTTAACATATAGAAATAAAATAATTAACAAAATAAAGCAGAAGCAATATGAAAGTAATGAAATTTGGTGGAACATCAGTCGGTTCACCAGAAAGAATGAAAAATGTGTGTCAGCTAATCACACGTTCAGGAGAACCAACATTTGTGGTTCTTTCTGCCATGTCTGGAACAACTAATTCTCTCGTTGAAATTTCAAACTACTTCTATAAAAAAAATCTTGACGGAGCACATGATATAATCAATCAACTCGAACGAAAGTACATGCAGCATGCTGATGAACTGTTCGAAGATGAAAAGACAAACTCAGATATCAAGAGTTTTCTTAAAGAACGATTCATGTTCCTTCGTTCATTCTCTAAGGATACTTTTACAAGTTTCGAAGAGCGTATTGTTGTAGCACAAGGTGAAATCCTGTCTACAAATATCGTTGTGGCATATTTAAAGCAATGTGGCATTAAGGCTACTCTGATTTCTGCATTAGACTTCATGAAGATTGACAAGAACCAGGAGCCTGACATGATGCATATAAAGAAAGAGATAAACGACATCCTAAATCGAGAGACAGGATATCAAATCTATATCACACAAGGATTTATATGCAAGAATGCCTACGACGAAATTGACAATCTGCAACGCGGAGGTTCTGACTACACCGCATCGCTAATCGGTGCTGCAATACAAGCCGAAGAAATACAAATCTGGACGGATATTGACGGAATGCATAACAACGACCCTCGTATCGTTGATAATACAGAACCTGTTCATCAACTGAACTTCGAAGAAGCGGCCGAGTTGGCGTACTTCGGTGCAAAAATTCTTCATCCTACTTGCGTACAGCCAGCAAAGAACGCAGGAATTCCTGTCGCACTTAAGAACACAATGGAGCCAGATGCGCCAGGCACAATAATAAATAACGAATTGCAGCGAGGAACGATTAAAGCTGTTGCAGCAAAAGACAATATCACTGCAATAAAAATAAAGTCATCACGAATGCTGCTTGCCTCAGGATTCCTAAGAAAAGTATTTGACACCTTCGAGGAATTTAATACTCCTATTGATATGGTCTGTACTTCTGAGGTTGGTGTATCAATGTCTATAGACAATCCGAGAAACCTTGATGCGATAGTTGACAAACTCAAGAAATACGGAACTATCACCGTCGACCGCAATATGTGTATCATTTGTGTTGTAGGCGATCTCGATTGGGAAAACTTAGGTTTTGAGACTTTAGTGACACAGGCGATGAAGGACATTCCTGTACGAATGATATCATACGGAGGTTCAAACTTCAATATTTCGTATCTGATTAAAGAATCTGACAAAAAGAAAGCATTGCAGAATCTGTCACGCGTGCTTTTCAAATAATACACAGCTACTTATAAATCTCAATAGTCTCAACTTTTACAGAGGCTATTGAGATTATGCGTAAATTAAAGACGTAAACACAAAATAAAATGATATCTTATCCAATAGATAAATTCAAAAATATAGAAACGCCCTTCTACTATTACGATACAGATATTCTGCGCAATACTCTGCAAACGATAGTTGAAGAAACTAAGCAAAGTGCAAACTATCATGTACACTATGCTATCAAGGCCAATGCAAATCCTAAAATACTGAAAATCATAGCTGACTATGGTCTGGGGGCTGATTGCGTTAGCGGAAATGAAGTTAGTGCAGCATTAGCAGCAGGCTTCCCAGCATCAAAGATTGTATTTGCAGGCGTAGCAAAGACCGATCGTGAAATACTTAACGGAATAGATAATGACATCTTCTGTTTTAACTGCGAAAGTATAGAAGAGCTGCACATCATACAGGAATTAGCTGCTTCACGTGCAAAAACAGTGCGAGTGGCATTACGCATTAATCCAAACGTAAAGGCAGACACTCATGCTAATATCACTACAGGTTTAGCAGAAAATAAGTTCGGCATCCCGCTTGCAGATACCGAGCATGCTATACACCAGGCAGAACAACTGCCTAACATTGAATTCATTGGTTTGCATTTCCATATTGGAAGTCAGATTCTTAATATCTCTGACTTTACGGCATTAGCCAAAAGAATTAACGAACTGCAGGAACATCTTGAAGGGCAAGGTGTTACAATTAAGAATATCAATGTCGGCGGAGGATTAGGAATAGACTATGCCAATCCGGAGCAAACTCCGATTCCGGACTTTAAAGCATATTTTGCAACATTTGCCGAGACACTAATCCTAAGAGAAAATCAGCAGGTACATTTCGAACTTGGACGTTCGGTTGTTGGACAGATGGGCACACTGATTGCAAGAACGATATTCGTAAAGAAAGGCACAAACAAGAAATTCTGCATTATAGATGCAGGAATGTCTGACCTGATACGTCCGGCATTATATGGAGCAGTGCATAAAGTCAAGAATATCTCTTCTGCATCACCAGAAATACGAAAATACGATGTTGTTGGTCCGATATGTGAATCGAGCGACGTATTCGTAAAAGACTACGAAATGCCAGAAACCCATCGCGGAGACTTATTAGCCATCATGTCGGCTGGTGCATACGGCGAGGTGATGGCATCGCAATATAACTGCAGGAATCTTCCTATTGGATATACAACAGAAGACATTAAATGAATAGTCCTATATCAATCATAATCATATCCAGCGACAACAACTATATATTGAGTGAAACTCTCCCTATACTGCTATCTCAAGAATACGACGAACCATATGAAGTCATTGTAGCTCGAGAGACACGGCAAGGAGAGATAAAGGATATTGTTGAAACTCTGCTTGATAAGCATAAGAATCTTAAAAGTACATATCTGCCAGACAAACCTATCTATGCAACCAACGAGCAGATAGAAACTTTGCTGGCAGTTAAAGCTTCGGCACACTCAAGAATTCTTGTTGTCTCGCCGTCATACATGCCACAGTCAGCAGAATGGTTGCAGAATGTTTCTAAAAGGCTTGATAATATCATTCAAGAAACAAGCAATGCCTATACCGTTGTCTTAGGCGAGCAGCATTACAGCAAACGAAACTGGATATACAAAGTACGTCACCGGTTACGCACGAAGAAACTAATACGAAAGAAAAATTCCAACTGCGATACATTTATAAAAGGCATTCGCCCAGATAAAGAAACGAGGAATCTCTTCACCATAATGTTTGACAAGAATGAATATATCAACGATTCAGCATTGCGCCAGGTCATTGATTATCATCTCAGAACGTCATAGTCCTCAAGCATACTTAAGCGCATGATAGTACTTCATTACATACCATCTCTTGCAAAAGATAACGAACAGGCAGCAAGGTCTGTTCAAATGCTTCATGCGTCTATGGCAAAAACCATTGAAACACATTTATGTACAGGAGAACTATCACGAAGAGAATACCTTAGGATACTAACGACAATCAATCCAGACATCGTACATTTGCATGGATGCTGGAATATATATATATCGCATGTTAGAAGATGGACAGCACGTCGCGGCTATCCCGTCATGCTTTCGCCCTACGGACTATTATCCACCAAGCGTATCAAATCAGACCTTTGGAAGACATATCTTCCGAAAATCCTTGCATATCAGTTCAGACTGACACGCAGAGTGATGCTTCTGCACGCATCATCACCCGAGGAATTGCAGTCGCTAAAGCAACTTGGATGGAAAAAACGAATAGCCTATATTAATATGAGCGGAAGCAGCATTGACGACGCACAGTTATCCATGCAGTTCCGCCAGCTATATCAGAAAGCTATAGATACTTACAGCCGCAATAAACTTGACACATTAGAAGAAAAATGGTTCTGGCATCTTATATGCACTGCGGTATGCAAGGATATGCATGATGCCGGCAGTCCGCCACATATGCCGCTGCCACACCATTCTTGGCGCACACTGCAAATATACGCCATTGACCATGGAGTGACAGACCTATTTCTGCATGGAGCAGAACGGCTGTCGCTTAACATTCCAGAGAAAATAAGCGTTGCGCCATCACGATTTTCTGCCAAATGCAAAACGAAAACGTATTCTGAACAGATGCACGACAAGAAACTGCAGCTTCAGTATGTTAACAACAACGAAGAATACACCTTAGCGCAACAGTTCAGCTTACTGAATCTGCAATTATGCCACAGCTATTCACATCCAGAATGGGATGCTCCTATAAGAATCCTTGCTGATATCTTCGTTATTCTGAGATATGCTGACATTGACGAGAATATTATGGCTAAGATTCTTGACGATATGAAATTAACGAAATTTTCTGCGCGGATTATCCATATTCTCTCTGAGTATTTCAGACTGACCATTGGCTTCATGCC
>JAFPAS010000006.1 GCA_017424205.1 Prevotella sp.
AGTTAACAACTTGCCTTCTCTTGCCAGTCGCATGCCATAAATGCTATGTGGTTCGAAAACATATATAGTAAGATAAGACACCGTGCTGACTATAAGCAACGGAATAAACAAGTTATATCCCCCAGTCAGTTCTGCTATCAGGAAAACACCTGTTAGCGGCGCATGCATAACGCCCGACATGACACCAGCCATGCCAAGCAATGCGAAATTTGTTTCTGGTACATGTATTCCTATCTCGTAGCTATTCCATACTCTTGCGAATAAGAATCCGGCAAAAGCACCGATAAAAAGAGATGGTGCGAAAGTTCCGCCGCATCCTCCTCCACCATTGGTTGACGCTGTAGCCATAGACTTAGTCAGCACAACAAACAGCACAAACATTACAAGCAATTCTGGATGTCCGTTAAAGAAAGAATGTTCGAGCAATATATTCCAATCTGCTTCTGACCGTCCATTCAGCAAGATATTTATAGCAGAATATCCTTCACCATACAAAACGGGGAACATGAAAATCAGTGTACTGAGTACCATGCCTCCCAAAAGCCATTTAATGTATGGCCGCTTTGCTAGTCTGCCGTATATACCCTCAAAAAATGTCATAGTACGTATGAAATACAGCGCAACAAGTCCGCAAGCCATACCAAGAAAGATATTTGCGGGAGTTCGGCTAACGGTCCAAGAATCTGTCAATGTAAAAGAAAACAAAGAGCTGTCTCCTGAAAGAACATAGGTAAAGCATGTAGCAGTTACAGACGCTATAAGTATAGGCAAGAGAGATGCCATTGTCAGGTCAATCATGAGCACCTCTATAGTGAAAACCAAGCCAGCGATAGGCGCCTTAAAAATGCCAGCTATAGCTGCCGATGCGCCACATCCGACCAACATAAATATTGTTTTATTGTCGAGTCGGAATCTACGTGCCAAATTGCTTCCTATAGCAGAACCAGTCAACACAATAGGCGCCTCAGCCCCGACAGATCCGCCAAATCCGATTGTAATAGCAGAGGCGACAATTGATGTCCACATATTATGTTGTGGCAATCGCCCTTGCTTTGTTGATATGGCTAAAAGGATTCTTGTTATGCCATGCGAAATATTGTCGCGGACGACATAACGAACAAAAAGCATTGTCAGAAGAATGCCTAATACAGGGAAAACGAGAAAATACCAATTGACATAATCATTGGCAAAATTGTCACTCAGATATACCTGAATGGCATGAATAAGTGAATGAAGGATATAAGCAGCAAGTGCAGCGAGCAGACCTACTACAAATGCTAACATAAGTGTAAGCTGTCGCTTAGAAACATTTCCAACAACCCAGTTCGTAAAACGTTCTGCAATAGTATGCTTTTCTGTCTCGGTTCTTGCCATTCTTCTTTCTTTATCTATTTCCCTGTTTTTCTAATACGGCGACTAAACAATAGTTATTGCCGAACGCATAACGAAACTGCAGTTTATGATAATTGTTATTATCTGAAACACTCCTAATGAAACTACGCATATCTGCTCTCAGAGATGCAACGTGTAAGTGTTTTATTTTCTGATAATTGTAACTTCTGACTCTGCTGACAGTTTAATAATACACGATGGCTTATGAGGCTTATGTTCTTGACGACGCGTCCAACAAACATAATCCACAGCATTAATTATTTCTGGCGAAATATCTCGGTAGTTTTGAGCTGTTTCCTCGCCACTAATATTAGCACTTGTACTTACTATGGGCTTTTGGAATCTGTAACATAATTCTTTTGAAAACTCCTCGTTAGTGATACGAAGTGCCACAGAACCATCTTCTGCAGTGAGGTTCGGTGCGAGATTGACAGCTCCATCAAGAATTACAGTAGTCGGTTTTGTTGCCATTTCGAACAAATCCCATGCTACATCTGGAACATTGCGCACATATCTCTGCAGACGATTGACACTATCCGTAAGACATATCATGGCTTTAGCGTCACTGCGGCGTTTGATTTCGTAAACACGGCGTACAGCATCAGCATTTGTCGCATCACATCCTATTCCCCACACAGTATCTGTAGGATACAGAATTACGCCTCCTTTGCGAAGCACTTCTACTGCAGCGCGAATATCATCTTCTTTTTTCATAAAGTATTTACAAACAGAACATTATCGCTTAAAGCTTGATGTTTCACATCACATATATCATGATACCGACAACACCAGCCTCAACATATACATTTACTAAATCTCAACGCTCCATCCTAAAGCTGCTGCTCCTAAGACTGCTGCTCCTGCACCATCAAGCGTTGACACCAAGATTTTTGCCTTGCCTTTGTATATTGGCATCACATGTTTCTCGTATGACTCTCGTATAGGTTTCATGAGATAATCTCCCGCCTTTGTCAGTCCGCCGAAGAACACAAACGCCTCTGGCGATGAGAAAGCTGCGAAGTCAGCACAAGCTTCTCCAAGCATTTTTCCGGTAAACTCGAATATTTCAAGCGCAATAGCATCACCTTGCACTGCCGCCTTATAGACGTCGTAACTTTCAATTTTGTTTGGGTCAATATTGCGCAAAAGTGATGGACGCGTGTCACGCTGCAGAAATTCACGTGCAGTACGTGCCACCCCCGTTGCAGAGCAATACGCCTCCAAGCATCCTTTGCGTCCGCATCCACATAGTCGGCCTTCGTCACCTCGCACCATTGTCACATGTCCGAGTTCGCCGGCGAATCCGTCGTGTCCGTAAAGAAGATTTCCGTCTACAACTATGCCTGACCCCACACCTGTTCCGAGAGTAACGACAATAAAATCACGCATGCCTTTTGCAACACCATAAATCATCTCGCCCAAGGCTGCTGCATTTGCATCATTAGTCATAGCAACTTTCAATCCGAGTCGATCAGAGAACATTTTAGCCAATGGCACGACAATGCCCTTTGCCCACACCAGATTCGGTGCTTTCTCTATTGTACCCTTACGGTAGTTTGCGTTTGGAGCTCCTATGCCCATAGCATAGATATTGCCGATTCCGCCAGTTTCATCGATTATGTTATTTAGCGAATGCATACATGCATCAACAAAATCTTCTACTGTGGAATAGTCTTGCGTTTTGACAGAGGTCTGTGCAACAATATTTGCATTTCTGTCAACAATGCCGAAGACGGCATTTGTGCCGCCCAAATCAAGTCCTATTACGTATGGACGTTCCATAATTTTATTCATTTTCCTAATCTTCTGTATTTTTTTTGAAGCATAGAATATATCCCTGCGCTATTATAATTCTTTAAGGAGTTGCGAGATTATTAAGAGCCGCATAAATAACGCATAATATTTATGGCCAAAAGGCTTTTACCCCCTTTAGTCATATGCATATTATATCTACCCTTCACACCTGTTATTCAAGTAAGATATTATAAATATTTTCGGCAAAGTTAATAATTTAATCTAATAAAATAAAGATTTTATCTAAGAAATTTGTCTTTCTCAATATTTTTTCGCAATTTTGCATCAATATTTAATAATAGATTATGACATTTCCTTTTCATATAGACCTAATGGAGCTTGCCTTAAAAGGCATTCTGATAGGCATAATTGTGTCTGCCCCGATGGGGCCTGTTGGTGTGCTCACGATACAACGTACGCTTAACAAGGGGCGTTGGTACGGTATGATAACCGGTTGTGGCGCAGCTCTGAGCGACATTATATACGCATTGATTACAGGCCTTGGCATGAGTTTCGTGATGGACCTCATTACCAGTCCGCAGAATAAATTTATCCTTCAGTTGTCGGGCAGCATACTTCTGCTTGTTTTCGGTGTATATAGTTTCCGTGCAGACCCGACTAAGAAGATTCATCGTAGCGGAAAGAAAAAGGGCACTCTGATACAGAACGGCATAACAGGTTTCTTGGTAACTTTCTCCAATCCCCTGATTATATTTCTTTTTATGGCCTGCTATGCTCAGTTTGCATTTGTCATTCCAGACCGTCCGGTTGAGATGACCTTTGGTTATCTTTGTATCGTGGCTGGTGCGCTGCTATGGTGGTATGGTCTGACATGGCTTATTGATAAACTCCGTGAGAAGTTTTCAAATAGCGGCATAATACTAATAAACCGTATAATTGGTTCTATCGTAACAATTTTTTCTATTGTGATGCTTCTCGGCACCGTATTTAATCTATACACATTCAGTTATTGGTAATGTTTATTTCAAAAAAACTCAGAGAAGAGAATATAGCCGAATATCTGCTATATATGTGGCAGACAGAAGACGTGATACGTGCATATGACTGCTACCTGCCAGCCTTGCGCCGTAACTATATAAGTATGTTTGAGTGTTCTGACAGCGAACGCGACGAATTGACCGACTGGTTTTCTAACCTTATAAGAATGATGACTGAGGAAGGGTGTCGCGAAGCTGGTCATCTGCAGATAAATAAAGTTGTACTTATATCGCTGTCTGACCTACACCATCAATTGCTTGATTCAAAGAAGTTTCCATTTTATACTGCAGAATACTATAAAGTTCTGCCATACATTGTGGAGTTAAGAAGCAAGGGCGACAAGGAGATAAACGAAATAGAAACTTGCTTCGATGCGCTTTACGGCGTGATGATACTTAAATTACGTAAGCAGGAAATATCTCAAGAGACACAGCGTGCCATCAGTGAGATAACGACATTCATAGGTATGCTGGCAGATTATTACAAAAAAGACAAGACAGAAGGCCTGGAGTTTGATTAGGGATAACGAGGGAAGGAGAAATCTGTCCTTTTTACTCTGGTATATTGCCGTTTTGACGTTCTCCACTTAACCTCACGAAGTTTTTATCTTTCAGCTTTAGCCATTAACAATTATCCAACACAACAGCAATGAATATTCTCATAACAGGATGTAACGGACAATTAGGGCATGAGATTCTCATACTTGAGCGGACAAATACCCAGCATAGATATTTTAACACCGACATTCAGGCTTATGCTGAAGATGTAGAAAATTATTTTCAGTTAGATATCACAGACAAGTGCGCTGTATGGGATTTCGTTACAGAAAACAATATAGATGGTATAATAAACTGTGCGGCATATACCGCTGTCGATGAAGCAGAACATAACCGCAGCATCTGTGCTACCCTCAACGCCCTCGCACCAGCTTATCTTGCCGAAGCCATAGACAGCCGTAACGGATGGATTATACACATCTCTACAGACTATGTTTTCGACGGAACAGCTCACACTCCATATGTTGAACAGACAGCTACATGCCCAGCAAGTGTCTATGGCGACACAAAACTCGCGGGCGAGATTGCCGTCAGCAGCATATGCAGCCGTCACGTCATAATAAGAACATCGTGGCTATACTCTGAATACGGCAAGAATTTCGTTAAAACGATGGTCAATCTCGGGAAGACACGCGATGAGTTAAGCGTCATATTCGACCAGACAGGTACACCTACCTATGCCTTAGACCTTGCAGAAGCCATATTCAGCATCATTAGCCATGGAATCGTCAGCGGTATATACCACTACTCTAACGAAGGTGCGATATCATGGTATGACTTCACAAAGGCCATACACCGCATTGCAGGCATTACCACATGCAACGTAAAACCTATACGCACAGAAGACTACCCCACCCCGGCACAACGCCCGCACTATAGCGTACTAGACAAGACTAAGATAAAGTCGGTATATGGCATATCCATACCCTACTGGGAGGAAAGCCTGCAACGTTGCATCAGCCATATGACCGATGCTCATCACTTAACATAACCATAGCAAGAAACATACAATATCATAAATATTAAACAAAACAAGAATACAACCGTGAACCCAGAAATAGAACGCCGCAGAACATTTGCAATCATTTCACACCCTGACGCCGGCAAGACCACACTCACTGAGAAGTTTCTCCTCTTTGGTGGACAGATACAGGTGGCTGGAGCCGTCAAGAGCAACAAAATACGTAAGACCGCCACATCAGACTGGATGGAGATAGAGAAACAGCGTGGCATCTCGGTCTCAACATCTGTCATGGAATTCGACTACCAAGACTACAAAGTGAATATCCTCGACACCCCAGGACATCAGGACTTTGCTGAAGACACCTTCCGCACACTTACCGCAGTCGACTCTGCCATTATCGTGGTTGACAGCGCAAAAGGTGTTGAGACACAGACCAGAAAGCTCATGGAGGTATGCCGCATGCGTAAGACTCCAGTCATAATATTCATCAACAAGATGGACCGTGAGGGTCGCGATCCGTTCGACGTGCTTGACGAACTTGAACAAGAACTGCAGATTAGCGTCCGTCCATTGTCTTGGCCTATAAATCAGGGCGTAAAGTTCAAAGGCGTATATAACATATACGAAGACCAGCTCAACTTGTTTACTCCTGACAAACAGCGTGTGACAGAGAAAATTACCGTTGACATCAACAGTACCCACCTGGAGGCACACATCGGCGAGACTGACGCCCAGCAATTGCGTGACGATCTCGAACTGGTAGCAGGCGTATACCCAGATTTCGATATTAACGAGTATCGTGATGCCACAGTAGCACCAGTATTCTTCGGTTCCGCCCTAAACAACTTCGGTGTGCAGGAGCTGCTTGACTGCTTCGTAAAGATAGCGCCATCACCACGCCCCACCAAAGCACTGGAGCGCGATGTGATGCCAGACGAACAGAAATTTTCTGGATTCATATTTAAGATTACGGCTAATATTGACCCTAACCACCGTTCGTGCATCGCCTTCTGCAAGGTTTGCTCGGGCAAATTTGTCAGAAACCAACCATACCTTCATGTACGTCATGGTAAGACCGTACGCTTCTCTTCGCCAACACAGTTCATGGCGCAGCGCAAATCTACCATAGACGAGGCATGGGCTGGCGACATCGTAGGTCTGCCAGACAACGGCATCTTCAAGATTGGCGACACACTCACCGAGGGTGAGATGATGCACTTCCGCGGACTGCCGTCATTCTCGCCAGAACTATTCAAATATATCGAGAACGATGACCCGATGAAATCAAAACAGCTCGAAAAGGGCATTAGCCAGCTTATGGACGAAGGCGTAGCACAGCTTTTCGTCAACCAGTTTAACGGCCGTAAAATCATCGGCACCGTAGGCCAGCTGCAGTTTGAAGTCATACAGTACAGACTTGAGAACGAGTACAATGCGAAATGCCGTTGGGAGCCAATACATCTCTACAAGGCATGCTGGATAGAAAGCGACGACGAGAAAGAACTCGAAAACTTCAAAAAGCGAAAATATCAATACATGGCTAAAGACCGTGAAGGACGCGACGTCTTCCTTGCCGACTCTGGCTATGTGCTGCAGATGGCACAGGAGGATTTCAAAAATATACGCTTCCATTTCACATCTGAATTCTAAATGTTTAAAGTTGACGAGTTGATTGGTTAGTTGACGAGTAGACGAGTTGTTTGATACCGTTAAACATTAAACGTTAACCCATTAAACATTAACCATTAACCTTTAACCCTTAAAACAGGAAACACAATGAACACAAGCACCCACGAAGACGCCTCGCTCAGTCTATACATGCAGGAAGTAAGCCACACCCCACTGCTTTCTGCAGAAGAAGAAGCGACGCTGGCACAACAAGCACGCAAAGGCAACCAACGTGCTCTCGACAAGCTCATAACAGCCAATCTTCGCCTTGTCATAGCCAACGCACGACGTCACCAGGGAAGAGGCGTAGCACTCGCCGACCTAATAAACGAAGGCAACCTCGCCCTCGTCAATGCCGCTCGCCGCTTCGACCCTTCACGCGGCATACGCTTCGCATCCTTTGCCGCATGGTGGGTGCAACACGCCATAGACGATGCCATAGCCGCGCAAGGCAGAGCAGTCAGCGTCCCCCCGGCTCAACTCTCTGAGATAAACCGCATCAACAAGTTCAAAGCTGATTTCCGACAGCAGAACGAACGACAGCCTAATATCAATGAGATTGCACACGCCACAAACAAAACAGAGCTCAGCGTCAAAAAAACAATGCAGGGAAGCATTCAACAGCACTCTGTAGACGCACCTCTCACAAAGCATAGCCCCGTAACACTGCTCGACAGACTCACCGACTCTGACGCGCAGCCTTCAGACAGCCTCCTTCTTAGGCATAACACAGCACGCCAGTTGCACCACGCCATAACACATCTCACGCAGCGCGAGCAGAATGTAGTTCGTGCATTCTACGGCATAGACCACCCCCAACTTACCTTCGCAGAGATAGGCGAACGCTACGGTTTCAGCCGTGAACGAGCTCGGCAGATACGTAAGAAAGCTCTGCGACACATGCGTGCACATACATCTAAACAATGACAACTATAAAGTATAATGCATAACACATAATGTTTAATGGCTATTTCATGTATAATACAAAGATTTACAAATCAATCATAAATTAAACAGGAAAACTGATTAACATGAAATATTAACAAAAAACTTTCAATATATGAAAAAAATACTCACACTGACAATTCTCCTCGCTGCCACACTCACACTGTCAGCGAAGAAAAAAGCAAATGCTGAGCACTCTGAATCAGCACAAACAGTATATCTATATGCCCTTTCAGCATCGTTCAACGATAGCATCGTATATATTACCGACATACAAACCGTAGAAGGCGCATACATCGAGAAAAAACATATCTTAGGAGGCCTGCGCCAGTATGTGCAACAGATGGACAGATACTTCAAAGAGAAAGGCGTTGCTGACCGCATCAATACAGTCTTTTTCAAAACAAAACGCACTAAAGCTGAAAAACAATTCGTAAAACTCCGCAAACGGTATACCAAAGACGGAATAGGCCTTCGTGTGCTGCCACAAGGAGAGTTCTCTTTCCAACCAGTAAAAAAGGAATAGACCACAAGATAAGGCGAATCCCACACGACTAAAACCGCTATGAAAAACATATATCATATATTTATATATGTCATCGTGATATTTATCACGTTTGCTCTCGTCGCATGTGAAAAAATAGATAGCGATGATTATACAGAGGAATCTGGAAACACGAATTACCAAACAGTGAAAATTGCAACACGTGTTGCTGCAGATAGTGACAATATAGCTTATCCCATCAGAATTCGTGCAGTAAACAATAAAGGCGATGTTTGCGGTGAGCAGGTGATAGAAAATGCTAATAGCTCCCTTTCTTTGAAACTTCCGCAAGGAGAATATCGTATAACGGCAATAAGTGGCAAAGCAGAATTCACCAATGGATGGCAAAACGAACCGATGCTTATCGGACATACAGATGTCAACGTCACCGACGCACCAATACATTGCACAATAGTTCTTGCATATGCTGTAGCAAGCATAGAAACAACGTTATCAAAACTTCCTGACAATGTTTCTGCTGTCAATATCACTCTTTCACCTTTATATACATGCATTGATGAAGGCGGTGAGTATGGCAATATAGGAAACGTCATCATACCACTGCAAAAAGAAACAACAGGAGTATGGCGAGCTGGACCTATCTATGTGCTTCCTGGCACCGGGGAATTGACGACTATGACAATTGCAATGACAACTTCGTCAGGACAAGAAACATACTCTGTAACCTATCAGGCGTCACTCTCAGCAGGTATTCCGTATCGATTCGAAGGAACATTCAGCGGTTCACTAGATACCGGATATACTGTTTCTGGCACATTTGAAAATGCAGGCTGGCAAGATGAGATTATAGGCGAATTTACCTTCGGCCCTTCAGGAGGCAACAGTTTTGGAGGCAATACGAATAT
>JAFPAS010000103.1 GCA_017424205.1 Prevotella sp.
ACTGGCAGCGCGACATCCTGGCTGAGGTGGCTGAGATTAAGGCGAAGGCTACTCCGGCATACGACCGTGAACTCGTTGAGAATATCGTTATCAAGACACAGGGATTCGTATCGGGCAACTTCAAGGAGGGTGACGAACGCCCTGTAGAGCTCTTCCGCGAACTGCTGGCGCTGTATGACGGCGTGACAAAGGAGCAGTTGCAAGACAATATGAAGACTTGGCTCGAGGCTATCATGCCTATTTGCGATAAGTATGATATTGACATGTGCGTGCATCCTGACGACCCTCCGTTCCCAATACTCGGACTTCCACGCATCGTCAACTGCGACGCTGACGTGCAGTGGTTCCTCAATGCTGTGCCTAACGTGCATAACGGACTGACTTTCTGTGCTGGCTCGCTCTCTGCTGGCGGACACAACGACATAACAGAGCTGGCAAAGAAATATCACGACCGCACTCACTTCGTGCATCTGCGCTCATGCTATATCTTCCCGAATGGCGACTTCACTGAGGCAAGCCATCTCGGCGGACGTGCTGACATCATCGAGCTGACTCGCATTTTCGAGCAGGAGGAGCAGCGCCGCATTGCCGAACGCAAGGGTTCTGATGCTGCCAAGGCTAACGGACGCACATCTGAAAAACTCCGTCTGCCTATGCGTGTCGACCACGGCATGACTATGCTGGGCGACGAATCGAAGGGTTACAACGCCGGATACTCTTTCCTCGGACGCATGTTCGCTCTCGGACAGGTGCAGGGTATCATGGCAGCTGTAGACCGCGAACTGGGCATTGAATTCACTCAACCTGGCTTCTTCGGATAATATCTGCGGCATCACTGCCAAAAGAAAACATATATCACTGCGCTGGCAACCATGCTGGCGCAGTTTTTTTTGTACCTGTATGTCTGCACGATGCTCTCACCCCAACTAACAGCATATCGCTAACATCCGAAATGCCGCAAACAAAAAAATTGGAGGCGGCATTGCTGCATATCGGAAAATTTATGTAACTTTGCACCCAGATTTTATTTACAACTCATTATTAACCTGCGGGAAGCGCAGCTTGCCGCACATTTTTTATTTTTATGGATAAGGTTACGGACAACCCTTTCAAAACCGGAAAGCAAGACAGACGCATGAACAGCCACACCGCGCTGATGATTGTAACTGCGCTCTTTGTCACGCTCTATCTGGTTTCTAACATCATGGCGGTCAAAGTGATCGGCCTTCTCGACTTATTTTTCTTCGATGCTGGAACTATCACGTTCCCTTTCGCCTATATGCTTGGCGATGTGCTGACCGAAATATGGGGATTCCACACAGCGCGCAAGGTCATATGGATGACATTCTTCTGCAACATACTCATGGTGATTTGTACCACAATCGGAGTATGGCTGCCTTCGCCCGACTATCTGTCGGAAACTTCTGACGCATATAATCACATTTTCTCTTATGTGCCGCGCATTGTCATCGGCTCTCTTACGGGATTTCTTCTGGGCGAACTCTCTAACGCATGGTTTATGGAGAAAATTAAGGCTAAGACGAAGGGCAAGCGCCTATGGGTGCGCACCATAGGCAGTTCGGCTATTGCTTACTGGTTTGACAGTCTGCCGTTTGTGCTGATAGCGTTCCTTGGAGTGGTGTCTACACACGACCTGCTCATGATGATAGCTCTCCAGTATGCTTCAAAACTGATTATCGAAGCGGCTTTCGGCACTCCAATGGCTTACGCTGCCATTCATGCCATACGACGCTACGTAAGATAACATCATGCGCCAAAGCTGTCTGCCAACACTACTTTGCTGATTGTCATCCTGCTATTCATGACAGAATATTTATTGACCACAAGCTTTTTCGTAATCGCCTGTATTCCTGCCAATTAGCACAACACAGCATGACTAAAAGCAGGCTAGACGACAACATACTGCCTTTTGTCATGCAAGACTCTGCTTCTTAAAATGCAAGACTCTGCTTCTTGGATAGCAAAAGACTGCCTCTTATGAAGGTCTGAATGCTGTCGCCGTTTTGCTACAGACTAAGACGCTGATTTCTTTGGGCTAATATATATATTAGACGCTTCCAATCCTTAACTCTCTGCTTTATGGACAATAGTGTTTCTTCACGATACTCGCTTATCAAAACAAAAATGCCACGGGAGTTTCTACTGCTGCAGGGCACTGGTTGCCGATGGCGGCAGTGTGCTTTCTGCGACTACCACTCTGACGTGAGCGCTGACCCGTTCATCATAAACCGCGATGTGCTGGCAATGGTGACGGGCGAAACGGGTGTGCTGGATATTATTAATTCGGGGTCGGCAATGGAACTTGACGAGCAGACGCTCTGCATGATTGAACAGGTAGTAAGAGAGAAGAACATCCACACGCTGTGGTTTGAGGCGCACTATATGTACCGCTACAAGTTGCAAGCGTTTGCCGCACGCTTCGCTCCAGCAACAGTGAAATTCCGCTGCGGCATCGAATCGTTCGACCCGCTTCTGCGCTCTTTATGGCGGAAGGGTGTGGGCGAAGGGGTGACAGCCGCTGATGTAGCTCAGTATTTTCAAGGCATCTGTCTGCTATGCTGCACGCAAGGCGACTCAAAGGAGCGCATTCTGAACGATATTGCACTGGCAAAGGAGCATTTCGAGTATTTCAGCGTGAATGTCTTCTGCAATAATTCTACCAGCATAAAGCAGGATGCCGCACTCGCTGAGTGGTTCAGAGAGCATGTCGTGCCGGCTCTCGCTGACGACAACAGGATTGAGGTGCTCATGGAGAACACCGACCTCGGCGTGGGGTAAGCGCGCAGATGGCATATCAACACTAAACAATCTCCCTTGATAAGTGATATGATATAAATCGCCTCACACTGATTATTAGCGTATGCAAACATGTCTAACATACCGTGTTTCGGGGCATCGGCAGAACATTCTCGCACAGACATATACAAACAAAAAACCAGCCTAAGACCGCTTAGACTGGTTTTTTATTTTATAGTATGTAACGTTTACTCTATGAATCTTACTTTCTCCATGTCGCGTGGTTTGGCTTCTGGCGACTCGTCTGCATAGCCGAGACCTACGCACAGACAAAGCTCATAGCCTTCGCTGAATGCGAGTTTCTCAAGTACTGGCTTGCAC
>JAFPAS010000104.1 GCA_017424205.1 Prevotella sp.
GACCACCTGGCTCTGCTGGTTGATGAGTCGCAGCGTCTTTATGCGGTCGGCGATGACCTGTGTCAGATGAGGGTCATAGTCTGTTGCGAGTGCTGTGAAGACCATAGTGGTGCACTGCACGGTTATGACCGAGGCGGTCTGATAGAACGCCACGTGCTCTGTCGTTCCGCTGATATTGATGAATGTGTTTACGGCATAAACGCTCAGGCTGCCCAGCAGCGCCGCCACCATCATGGTCATGCCCAGCATAATCATCTTGCGGCTGAGGGCGAATGTTGTGGTCCACTGCTGTCGTGTCGTTATGCGTAGCTTCAGTGTGTGCCATCGAGCGAAAGCCCACGACACCAGAGCCAGCACAATCATCGACGGCACGATGCCCTCAATGCCCATGACGTAGAAAATAGGAATGCTTATGAGCACGCCTGCCGCCGCTGTGACGATATTGCAGAGTGCGAGCGCCTTCAGTTGGCGGAAACTCTGCAGTATGGTGTTCTCGCATGCTGCCAGCATATTGAAGAACACCGCTGCCGCAAGTGCTGCAAACCATAGCGTGTAGTCAGTGTCTGTGCCAAACGTGACACTGCTCAGCATACTGGCGCTGATGATAAGGAATGCCGCTGCCGCAAGTGCCAGCAGCAGTGTGGAGCGTCTGAGTGCTGTGGCACGCTGCCGCTGTTCTGTTTCGTCGGTAGCGTGAGCAATGCTGCTTACTGCTGCCGACGGCAGTCCCATGGCGAAGAACTGCTGCACGGGCTGTATGGCAGAAGCCAGGAGCGACGAAACGCCCATGCCGTGCGCACCGAGTATGATGGCAAGAAACTTTCCTCTCACCAGCCCTGACAGCATGCTGACCATCTGGGTGCCGCCGAAGATGGCAGTGCCCTTGATGATTTCGCGGAAAGCTGACTTTTGTCGCTGGTTAATGTTTCTTGACATGAGGGTTGTTTTTTAAGGAGGAGATCAGAGTGGTCTGAATAATCGGAGTAATCAGAATAATCGGAGTAATCGGAGTATTCAGAGTATTCAGAGTTTTCTGACAATCAGAATATTCAGAGTTTTCTGACAATCAGAGTTTTCAGAGCTTCTTAATTCCGTTAGGTGTTTGTATGATGTGCTGCTTGCGTGTGTTGCGGCGTATGGCTTTGTTGTTTTCTATTGACTCTTTTGTCTTGTACGGACGCTTATGGTCGAGGTGCAAGACGATGGCAGAATAGCGGAGCTGCTTAGAACGCAGTCCCAGATTTGTCAGTCGTTCGCCGAACTCACGGTCTTGTCCGCCGTAGTGCATATCTTCGTTATATCCGTTAATCTTCAGCATGTCAGCACGCCATCCCGACGAGTTACATCCGTTCCAGCTGGCGCGTGCCGGTGTGATGGCATTGAGCAGTCGAGCATATAGCGCAGAGCGGAACAGCTTGGTGCATTTGAACGAACGTTTCAGTCCGCGCTGGTGCAGCCATTTCAGTCTGAAGGCGTTGCCTGAGCGCACATCATCTTCAGTGATATCAAGACTCAGCTGCATAGGCAGTTTGAAGTATCCGCCTGAGAGGAAGAATCCCTTCTCGGCATGCTTGGCATGAGTGCTGATGAAATCCTCACGCGGGATGCAGTCCTGGTCGGTGAAGATAAGATAGTCAGCCTCAGCCGCCACGAGCGCCTTATTGAGAATCTCCGACTTCTGAAATCCACGGTCTTCGTGCCATACATGCTTTATTGGCAGCACTTTAGCATAACGCTCAATGAGCATGCGGGTCTCTTCGCCTGAGCCGTCGTCGGCAATGACAATCTCGTCAGCCGGACGAGTCTGGTTCATATATCCCCATAATGTCTTCTCAAGCCATTTTGGGTTGTTGTATGTTGAAATTACTACGCCTATTGTCATATGTTGGTTAATGGTTAAGGTTTAATGGTTAAGGTTTAATGTTTAAGGGTTAATTCTGCGAGTAAGCGGGAGCAGAATCGGCGAAGCCAATGTTTAAGGGTTAAAGGTTAAAGTCCTCGTCAACCAAACAATCAACTTGTCTACTCGTCTACTTGTTTACTTGTCAACTAAACAAATCACTCTTCCTGCAGAATGTAATTAGTGTTTCTTCCTCCTTCGCCCGAATCGCAGAGCAATCCTTTCTGCACCAGGTCTTGTATGTCACGCAGTGCGGTGGCTGTCGATGTGTGTGTCATCTTCGCCCATTTGCTGGTATTTAGTTTTCCTTCCATACCATCCCACATGCGATTGATTATTTTCACCTGTCGTTCATTTAGCGGAGTAGACACATGTTTCTGCCAGAAGAGAGTTTTTTTCAGTATGCGCTGCACACGAGCATGTGCTGTAGTAATGGCATCTTCCAGAGTCTCAAGAAACCATATAAGCCATGGAGTGATGTCAAGACCATGTTTGCCTATATACTCTAATATTTCGTAATATTCTTTTTTATTGCGCAGAATAACAGATGACATACTATAGAACCGATGCGACATGCCGTCGGCACGTGCCAGCAACATATCTGTTATGGTACGTGTCAACCGTCCGTTGCCATCGTCAAAAGGATGGATATTGACAAACCAGAGATGTGCGATGGCAGCTTTCAGCACTGGGTCTATGCTCTGTTCGGTGTTTATCCACTGTAGAAACTGCTCCATCTCTTTCGGCAGACACTCAGACGGCGGTGCTTCGTAGTGCACCTGCTCTTTTCCTATAGCACCTGAAACTATCTGCATAGGCTCTGATTCCTTTCGCCATGCCGCTACGGTGATTGTCGTCATGCCGCTACGCCCTGTTGGGAAAAGTGCAGCATGCCAGTTAAACAGACGTTTCTCAGTAAGAGGTGCCCCAGCATTTTTAACAGCATCCATCATCACTTCCACTACTCCCTCAGTGTAATGATCAGCTTCGGGCATGCCAGCAGTGTCTATGCCCAGATGCCGAGCTACAGACGAGCGCACATGATTAGGATTGAGCAGCTGTCCTTCTATCTCTGCATTGTGCAGCACATCTTCAGTCATCACCTCCAATGCGTTAAGATTTTGCGTATCAAACCCCATCGAACTCATAAGCCCTAACAGTTGTCCCTGTTTCTGTCGCACACGCGCCAGCAAGGTTATGATATTGCTATCATTCCAACAGAAGTGAGGCCACTGCTCGTATTGCCATATCCATATAGGATGTGTCATAATCAAATCATTTTTTGAAGTGAATAAATTCGTTTTTCACTGCAAAAGTAGTAATATTTATTATTTCTTGCAAGTTTTGAAGCGAAAGACTTGATTATTCACATCATATTTTGAAGGGAATAATGACTGGTGTGTTAGTTATTTGTTTTCTTATTTCCTTTTTTATGCAATATATTTTTTAGTAGTAATACAGACAAAACTATAATAGGAATGATTATTATTGCTCCTATAATTGCTAATATTATTAATGTCATTTGTTATAGATTTTGTTAGTTATTAGTTATTATTTTTTATTCTCCAATCGGCTTTTTATAGCAGCGGCGGCGCTTGTGCACCTCTGGTTTCAGATAGTCCCATTGTGCCTGCGACTGGAAGTTGTCTTCGAGTTGCGGGTTAGTTTCCGCACAGGTGAATCCCATCTTCTGGAAGATAGGTATGAGGTTGTTGAATATGAGTGCGTTGACACCTTTTCCCTGATAGTCGGGGCGCACGGCAATGAGCAGCAGCTCTACACACTCTTCGTGTTTCCATTTGAGCGATTTCAGCAGATGCCACCATCCGAACGGGAACATCATGCCGCGCGATTTCTGCAGTGCGCGCACGATGCTCGGCATAGCAAGTCCGACGCCCACCAGTTCGTTGTCGGCATTCATTACGAGGCATTGCATCTTAAGGTCGACGAGCGGCATATAAGTATTTACCATTTGGTCAATCTGCCGTTCGCTGAGACGTGAATATCCGAAGAGTGGTGCGTAGCTGTCGTTAATGAGTTCGAATATGCGTTTGCCGTATTCGTCGTGCTTCACCTCACGCATGTTCTTCAGTTTCTTCACTCTCAGC
>JAFPAS010000105.1 GCA_017424205.1 Prevotella sp.
AGTATTACAATCCCTGTAGTTGGAACCTACAACATAAATAACGGACATAAACTTACAGTAAGCATTGAAGAGATTCATGGTGGTATTCAGATAGACACATCGCCCAACACGGCACTATTAGATGCGGCTACAATAAAATTTCCGCTCTTACTTCGTAGAACAATGCCCAATGATAGATTTATTCCGCTTGGAATGAAAGGCAAAAAACTTGTCAGCGATTTCCTTACGGACCGTAAGCTGTCAATTCTGCAGAAGAAAAGGCAGTTATGTGTAATCGACTCAACAGGACAAATCATCTGGCTTGTGAATCATCGCATAAATAACACTAACAGAATAACAGATAGAACAATAAAAATCATTCGGCTGCGTTATACCGGCGAAGCCAAAAGTGAAAAATAAAAAGAGAAACGTACTCTAATCTCTAACATAGCCTCAATGAAACACGAGGTTGCGAACGTTTTAATAAACAAATAAAATGCTTAAAAAACACACGGCATACCTTATATCACTGATAGCGCTGCTAATTTCTGCATGCGCTAATGATGATTCGTTCACATTACAGTCGTCAAGGGTGTTGACTTTCTCGTCAGACACAATCACCTTTGACACACTATTCTCCCGCATCCCCTCATCAACCCGAACCTTCTGGGTATATAACAAATCGGGGAAAAATATCAGATGTACAAGTATTAAACTTGAAAACGGCAATCAAACAGGATTCCGTGTTAATGTCAACGGAATATATCTTGGTAAAGAACAAGGTTTTCAGCTATTGAACGAGGAAATAAGAGAAAATGACAGCATTCGTGTGTTTGTTGAAATCACTCCTCCTGATAACGGTATGACAGACCCGCAACTTATCGAGGATAATCTTATATTTATGTTAGAGAGCGGTGTCAGACAGGAAGTATGTCTTGAGTCATACGCCTGGGACGCAGAAATTATAGAAAGCCTCAGTATATTATCCGACACCACGCTAACGACAGGGAAACCCCTCATCATACGCAATTCTATTGACATAGCCGAGGGCGCCACACTTACAATTTCACAAGGAAAAACAATATATCTGCACGATAAAGCTATGATAAACGTTCATGGCACAATGATTTGTGCAGGAGAACCAGGCAATGAAGTCATATTGCGTGGCGACCGTCTTGACAACATGTTCGACTATCTGCCGTATGACGAAGTGAGCGGCCAATGGGGCGGCATTCATTTTTATGAAACAAGTTACGGTAATATCATCCGTCATACAGACATCCATGGCGCAAATACTGCAATTTGCTGTGATTCGGCAGATGTAACCATTGAAAAACTAACAATTGAGAATTCCACAATACACAATAATCAAGGTTACGGCATACATGCTACAAACTGTAAGGTTAATATATATAACTCACAGATTACAAACACACTAAACGACTGCATTGCAATAATCGGTGGCGAGACATATATCAACCATTGCACAATAGCCCAGTTCTATCCTTTTGACGGCAACCGTGGCGCAGCATTCAGTTTTGCCAACAACAAAAACGGCACAGCATATCCTATCACGGCATGCACAATACGCAACAGCATTGTTACGGGATATGCCGAAGATGTCGTGATGGCATATCTTAGCGACACGATAAACTCAGAGTTTAAGTTCGACCATTGCATGCTGCGTACACCTGAAATCAGCGATACCCTCAGATGTTCTAATATCATCTGGGAAAACACAACCGACACCATTGCCACAGGCCATAAGAATTTCCAATTAATAGACTCTGAAAAATTAAAGTATGACTTCAGACTAACGGAAATATCCAAAGCAGTAAACACTGCAGACGCAACCACATCGCTGCCGTCAGACCGTAATGCCACTCCACGTGACACGAAGCCTGACATGGGATGCTATGAGTATGTCGCTACAGCATCAGAAGAGAAAGAATAACCCACAATCGAGATAAGATACTATCATGAAGAAGAGAAACATTGACATCAGCATTGACATATACGATGAGAGTGAACTCAACGAAACGGACAAGACTCTCGTGCACCATGCCATAGCAGCAACCCATAACTCATATTCACCCTACTCCCACTTCAGTGTCGGGGCATGCGTCCTTCTTGACGATGACACAATGGTCATCGGAGCCAATCAGGAGAATGCTGCATATCCCGTAGGGCTATGTGCCGAGCGTTCCGCTATATTCGCAGCACAGTCGCAATATCCGGACAAAGCCGTAAAGGCAATAGCCATAGCAGCGCGTGACATATCCGGACAGTTGCTCTCTAAACCCATCACCCCGTGTGGGTCATGCCGTCAGGTAATACTGGAAATGGAGCAAAGATACAACAATGACGTACGCATTCTACTTTACGGCAGAGAGTGTGTCTACATCGTCAGAACTATCAAAGATCTTCTCCCGCTCTCGTTCGTTGCTGACGATATGCGAACTCATTAATCTTAAAGAATACAACAAACTTAAAATATGCTGAATTTCATATCTTTCGGAAGCGGAAGCAGCGGCAATTGCTATTTCCTATATACCGAAACAGAAGGGCTGCTAATAGATGCCGGCATAGGCATACGCACTCTGAAGAAATATTTTACAGATTACGGTCTGACAGACAAGACAATTAATGGTATACTCGTCACTCACGATCACGCCGACCATATAAAGGCAGTAGGCGCAGTATCATCCGACTGGTTCCTGCCCGTATATGCCACACAGCCTGTTCATCGAGGAATAACACAGAACTACTGTGTTAGAAAAAAAGTGAAGCCCGGATACGAAAGGACTATCACATACCACGAAACATTCTGCATCGGCGCATTTGAAGTAACTCCATTCCCTGTTCCGCACGACAGCTCCGACAACGTAGGATACATAATACGTCACGACGGAAACACTTTCTGCATAATCACTGATGCAGGCGCCGTAACTCCAGAAATAGAACATGCTATAAAGGAGGCAGACTATCTTGTACTTGAATCAAACTACGAATACGAGAGACTTATGGCTGGTCCTTATCCGCAATATCTTAAAGAACGTATAGTGAGCGGCCGCGGCCATCTTTCAAACATCCAATGCGGCAAAGCTATTGCCGAAAATGCCACAGCGAAACTCAAGCACGTATGGCTGGCACATCTCTCAGAGGAAAACAACCACCCAGAACTGGCACGCAAGACCATAGAGCACACACTCCGCAGCTACGGCATCATTGCAGGAGAGGATTTCAAACTTGATGTGCTTAAACGTAAGACGCCAACATTCACATCAATATGAAAAGTGGAAACAGGAAACTCAATTTCGCATGTTAAGAAGTTATAGGAAGATACATTTTAAGAAGATATAGGAAGATAAAGGAAGATATGCCGCTTTCAGCGGCGAAGATAGAGGACGATACTTTGGCAAGCGGTATTCTGCATCAAGACAAATGTCATTTATCTCCTTCTATCTTCATCTACCTCCTTCTATCTTCATGTAGTAAAAACAAATGTCATCTATCTCCTTCTATCTTCATTTGTCTCCTTCTATCTTCATGTAGTAAAAACAAATGTCATCTATCTCCTTCTATCTTCATCTACTTTAACCACAAAAACTTGAACACATACATTTAATTCATATGAACAGAACAACAAAGATTATTTTTGCAACCCTCCTCACACTTATCTCACTCACAACTTTCGCTCAACATAAACGAGAGTTCCGCGGAGCATGGATACAGTGTGTAAATGGCCAGTTTCAGGGAATGTCTGCACAGAAGATGCAACAAACGCTGC
>JAFPAS010000106.1 GCA_017424205.1 Prevotella sp.
ATTTGACGTGCTCGAAATCGCTAAAGGGTCTTGGGTTGAAGCAATCTTTGCTAAATGCAAGCCTGCCATCATGAAAGATACAACAGGCAGCATGTCTGACTATGACAATGACGATGATGATCTTGACGAAGATGATGATTTACCAGAGGACAACTACGGAAAAGACGATGACGACGATCTTGACGAAGATGAACTGACAGCTGAAAGCTACCGCACTACCATCGAAGAGAACCCAGAAGACCTCGATATCACTGTCGACGACCTCGACGATGAGGACTATTAATTCATCTCACTGGCAAGAGAACACTGATTCGGAAAATATATTGACAACAAAACTAAAAAGAGACAAGGGTGTCCTTGCCTCTTTTTTTATTACATAGATTTACCCCATATTGAAGCAATACTTGCCAGGGAATTAAGAAACCTAACGTTTTATCTATTCAAGTTTCGCATGTTAAGAAGATAAAGGATACAGAATATAGATATATGGCTATCGTTGCGAAGATAAAGGACAAATGAAGAAAACAAAGTTTTCACCTTTCACTTTTCCGTTTTCCGATTCCTCTACCCTTCTCTATCATAATTCACGCATACGTGCATACTCTTCCGCCAGCATCTCTGCACAACGCTCTCCATCAACTGCCGCAGAAACGATTCCGCCAGCATAGCCAGCTCCTTCGCCGCAAGGATAGAGACCTGGGGTGCTGATGTGCTGCAGTGTTAAGCTGTCGCGGACAATGCGAACAGGAGCAGACGTGCGTGACTCAACAGGGATGACCAGCGCTTCGTTGGTAAGAAAGCCACGCGAACGAGAGCCAAAGACGGTGAAGGCATGGCGCAGACGTTGAGAAATATGAGGAGGCAGCCATTCATGAAGTGGTGATGACGCAACGCCAGGAGTATAAGATGTAGCGGGAAGTGACGAACTATGTCGGCCGCTGACAAAATCAGCCATACGCTGTGACGGGGCACACTGTGTCTTTTGCGCCATAAGCCAGCACTGATGTTCGAGATGCTCCTGCAGATGCATCATGAGCAGAGGGCTGGCAGGGTCATACTGTTCTTTAGGGAGCATGGCAGGTATATCTTCTGGGCGCACCTCAACCACCATGCCACTGTTTGACCATCTGCCTCCGCGAGAACTGGGCGACATTCCGTTGACTACGAGCTGACCGTCGGAGGTGGCTGCTGGGATGATGTAGCCGCCAGGACACATGCAGAAAGAGTATACGCCGCGCCCGTCTGACTGAGTGACAAAGCTGTATTCTGCTGCTGGCAGGTATTTGCCACGTCCTTCGGCAGAATGATACTGTATCTGGTCAATAAGGTGTGAGGGATGTTCGAGGCGAACACCGATGGCTATGCCTTTTGCCTCCACTGCTATCTGCTCGTCATGCAGATAGTGGTAGACATCGCGTGCGCTATGTCCAGTGGCAAGTATCACCGCACCACGATACTCACGTCCGCCAGCAACAACTCCGCAAACCTGTCTGCCAGACATTAGCAGATTTGTCATCTTTGTCTGGAAATGCACCTCGCCACCACATGCAATTATTGTGTTGCGCATAGATTCGATAACACCTGGCAGACGGTCAGTGCCGATATGGGGATGAGCATCAGCAAGTATTGAGAGCGATGCTCCATGCTGACAGAAAACACGCAGAATTTTATCTACCGACCCACGCTTCTTTGAACGGGTATAGAGCTTGCCATCTGAATATGCGCCAGCTCCACCCTCGCCAAAGCAGTAGTTTGACTCAGGATTAACAGCATGTGTGCGTGAAATTAAAGCCAAATCTTTCTTGCGATCATGAACATTCTTGCCACGCTCTAAAACAATAGGACGCACACCAAGTTCAATGAGTCGCAGTGCAGCAAATAATCCAGCAGGACCGGCACCGACAACTATGGCCGATGGCGCTGACGACACATCAGGATATATGATAGGCTCAAAGGATGCAGCAGCAGGTTCTTCATCAATATATGCTCTCACCGTCAGATTGACATACACCTGACGCTGGCGTGCATCAATAGAACGGCGCACTATAGCCACATGACGCAAGCTGGAAGGGGCAATACCCTTTTCGCGTGAGAGATATTTCGCAAGCTGCGACATTTGATAGGCTATCTCTGGCCGCACTCTGATTTGATATTCTTTTTGCATAATCTTCCTTAATATGGATTAAATCTTGCCTGTCAAAAGCATTCATATCACAGCTTTAGCTGGCTACATACATACATGTGATTTTCAGGCAAAAATATCACAGCTTAACAGCTGATAAATATTGTCAATTCAGTGGCAGCTATGCTGCTATGAGCAACCTAACGGCACTCACCACTCATGAATTTTATATATAATCGTTATTTTTTGATGCAAAATTACAGAAATAAATAGAAAAAACATCAGTTTTGAGAAAAATATTGTAAATTTGCATTCGAAAAGTACATTAGCACATAATGATGCGCATCTTGCGACGCCATGGCCTCTATCGTAGTGAGGAATGGCACGGGGACACACTCTTTATATGCATAATGTCAGGAATTGTTTAACTGATAGCCAGACGCCCTCTCTCGTAGTGCGGGGATGCTGGCACGAACAAAAGCTTAGAAACATAAAATGAAAGTTCTTAAATTCGGAGGAACCAGCGTTGGTTCTGTAGAAAGTATCCTTAGCCTCAAGAAAATTGTAGAGAAAGAAGCTAAGGAAAATCAAGTTGTAGTAGTTGTTAGCGCTTTAGGCGGAATTACAGACAAACTTATTAATACGTCAACTCTGGCGGTGGAAGGAAAAGAAGAATGGCGCCAGGAATTTGACAACATGGTAGATCGTCATCATAAAATGATTGACACTATCATCACCGATAACAAAAAGAGAGAGAAACTATTCAATTGCGTAGACGCTATGTTCGAGCAGCTACGCTCTATATATTTCGGAGTATATCTTATTCATGACCTTTCGCCTAAGACGCTCGACGCTATTGTAAGCTACGGCGAGAGATTGTCGTCACAAATTGTGGCGGCACTCATTGATGGTGCGAAATGGTTCGATGCGAAATCGTTTATCAAGACAGAGAACAAGAACAACAAGCATACACTCGACGCCGAACTGACTTATCAGCTGGTAAAGAAAACCTTTGCTGACCTGCCACGAATATCACTTGTGCCAGGATTTATCTCAACAGACAAGAATAACGGAGAGACAACAAACCTCGGACGTGGAGGTTCTGATTATACAGCGGCAATCATTGCTGCGGCACTCAATGCAGAAGTTCTTGAAATATGGACAGATGTTGATGGCTTTATGACTGCTGACCCAAAGGTCATACCTGCAGCCTACACCATCAACCAGCTATCGTTTATTGAAGCGATGGAGCTGTGCAACTTCGGAGCAAAGGTTATATATCCACCTACTATATATCCGGTATGTATCAAAAACATACCAATTAGGGTTAAGAACACATTTAACCCTGAACATCCAGGAACGCTTATAAAAGAAAAAATTGACGACGACAACAAACCTATCAAGGGTATATCAAGCATAAAGGGAACAACACTGATAACCGTAACCGGATTGTCTATGGTAGGTGTGATTGGCGTAAACCGCCGAATATTCACGGCACTTGCCGACAATGGCATCTCTGTATTCCTCGTGTCGCAGGCTTCGTCAGAGAATTCTACATCTATAGGTGTGAAGGACGACGATGCTAAAGCCGCTATTGAGGTATTAAACAATGAGTTCAAGAAGGAAATACAGACAGGTGCGATGTATCCGATGGCGGCAGAATCTGGACTTGCCACAATTGCTATTGTCGGAGAAAACATGAAGCATACGCCAGGCATTGCGGGCAAGCTGTTTGGCGCTCTCGGACGTTCGGGCATTTCGATAATTGCATGTGCCCAAGGTGCGTCAGAGACAAATATCTCGTTTGTCGTACAGGAGCAGTATTTGAGAAAATCACTCAACGTCATACATGACTCTTTCTTCCTTTCCGAATACAAGGTGCTGAATATCTTTATCTGTGGTGTCGGCACCGTGGGGGGAAAGCTTATAGAACAGATACATGAGCAGCAGGAGATTCTTAAAAGCGAGAATAGGCTGAATCTAAACGTTGTAGGTATTGCATCGTCAAAGAAAGCTATATTCTCACGAGACGGCATCGACCTTAGCAACTACAAGGAATTACTGAACGCATCTGAACCAAGCAACGCACAGAAAATGCTTGACGGCGTGCTCAGCATGAATATTTTTAATAGTGTATTTGTTGACTGCACCGCCTCTGCAGAGGTGGCAGGATTATATCAGTCGCTGCTGGAGCACAATGTTTCGGTTGTGGCTTGTAACAAGATTGCCGCATCATCTGATTTTGCAGATTACTTGAAACTGAAGAAAACAGCTCTTAAGCATGGTGTGAAATTCAGATTCGAGACAAACGTAGGTGCAGGACTTCCTATCATCGGCACAATAAACGACTTGATTCACTCTGGCGACAATATCATAAAAATTGAAGCCGTGCTGTCGGGTACTCTGAATTTCATATTCAACGAAATTGCTGAGGATGTACCTTTCTCTGAAACGGTGAGACGTGCTAAGGAGCAAGGATATGCCGAACCTGACCCGAGAATTGACCTGTCGGGAATGGACGTGGTAAGAAAACTGGTAATACTTGCACGAGAAGCGGGATATCAGGTAGAACAGCAGGATGTCGAAAAGAAACTATTTGTGCCTGATGAGTATTTCGAAGGAACAGTAGACGATTTCTGGAAGAAACTGCCACAACTGGATGCTGACTTTGAAGAGCGCAGAAAAGTGCTGGAGAAAGAAAACAAGAAATGGAGATTTGTAGCCAAACTTGAAAACGGCAAGACATCTGTATCACTGCAGACGGTTGACATGCGACACCCATTCTACGAACTTGAAGGGTCAAACAATATCGTGATGCTTAATACGGAAAGATACAAAGAATATCCTATGCTGATACAGGGATATGGTGCTGGAGCTTCGGTAACGGCTGCAGGTGTCTTTGCCAATATTATCTCAATAGCTAATATTTAATATTTTAAGTTTCGAGAGTTAAATTTCCCTAGTAGATAAGAAGTTAAGTAGTTATCGTTTTACACGTCCTTCGGACAGCAGTAAAACCTTTACCAAGGCGCCATTGCTAATATGTGTACAACTATCGGCTTGACTTCTTAACTACTGGTCATTTAACTACTGCAGAAACTTCAGTTTAATATTAAAGAGGCATCACACAACAGAGTGGGCTCTCTTTTATTGACACGACACGCACAATTTTATATATGAAACGTATTATTCTTTTGGGCGACGGAATGGCCGACTGGCACAATGAGGAACTTGATGGCAAGACCGCATTACAGTATGCAAAGACGCCATACATGGACCTATTGGCAAAGAACGGACGCACAGGAATGCTAAAGACAATACAGAACGGATTTCATCCTGGTTCAGAAGTAGCCAACTCTGCAATTCTCGGATACGACCAGACAGAGGTGTACGAAGGACGCGGCCCGTTAGAGGCTGCTTCGATTGGAGTAGATTTGCATCCCGACGATCTGGCTATAAGATGTAACCTTATATGCATAGAAAACGGAAAGATAAAAAACCATTCCTGCGGACATCTCGAAACAGAGCAGGCGGATATTCTGATTAAATTCCTCCAGGAAGAACTTTCTAAGGATAAGGACATATACGAAAGGTTTGGCAGACAACGTTTCTGCTTATATACTGGCATACAATATCGGCACCTGCTTGTGGTCAGAGGCGGTAACAAACACATCATCTGCACCCCACCCCACGATGTGCCAGGAAAAGAGTGGAAGCCTCTTATGGTCAAGCCCGACATTAAAAAGAGTATGGCTGCATCGCAGACAGAATTGTCTGCTTTCGAAACAGCCGAGCTGTTAAATCTTATCATAAAGAAGTCGCAGCTTCTGCTTGAGAACCATCCTGTCAACATCAAACGAATCAGCGAGGGACAGGATCCGGCTAATAGCGTGTGGTTTTGGTCAGGAGGATACCGACCAGACATGAAGACGTTAAAAGAAACATTTCCTGATATCTGTAGCGGTGTAGTCATCACGGCAGTAGACCTCATTCGAGGAATCGGCAAATATGCAGGCCTTAAATGTATAGATGTTGAAGGCGCTACCGGATTATACAATACAAACTACGCAGGAAAGGCGCAAGCAGCTATAGAGGCGCTGCATAGCGGTGAGGATTTCGTGTATCTGCATGTAGAGGCAAGTGACGAAGCAGGACACGAGGGAAATGCAGCATTAAAGATTAAAACTATCGAGGATTTTGACAGATTGATAGTAAAACCTATATACGAAGCTGCACAAGAGATGGACGAACCTATTGCTATAGCTATTCTGCCTGACCACCCTACTCCCATACGACTTCGTACACATACAAGCGAACCTGTTCCTTTCGTAATATACGCACCGGGAATAACTCCAGATGAAGTTGAAACCTACGACGAGGACAGCTGCAGACAAGGATACTACGAACTGCTGGAGAAGGATGAATTCATCAAAGCACTCATGGATATCGCATAAACATAATAATTTGACACAACACAAAATATTTAACACAACGCAATCATAAAACAGCAATGAAATACTACTCAACAAACAAAACATCGCCTATAGCGACACTTGAAAAAGCTGTTGTAAAAGGACTCGCAGAGGATAGAGGACTATATATGCCTGAAAGAATCAAGCCACTTTCAAAAGAGTTCTATGACAATATTGAACGCATGTCGTTTCAGGAAATAGCATACAATGTGGCAGAATGCTTCTTTGGCGAGGATATCGATGCAGAATCATTGAAGCAGATTGTATACGACACACTGCAATTTGACTGTCCGGTTGTCAGAGTGACAGAGAATATATATACCCTTGAGCTTTTTCACGGACCGACTCTCGCATTCAAAGATGTTGGCGCACGCTTCATGGCACGCCTGCTACAGTATTTCCTCAACAAGAAGGGTGAATATGTAGTAAACGGCAGCAATACTAAGAATAACAAGGTGAATGTTCTGGTTGCAACATCTGGCGACACCGGTTCTGCTGTGGCAAATGGTTTCCTTGGTGTTGACGGCATACATGTCTATGTGCTATATCCAAAAGGAAAAGTATCGCCAATACAGGAATGCCAGTTTACTACTCTCGGAAAGAATATCACTGCTTTAGAAATTGATGGCGTGTTTGATGACTGCCAGGCATTAGTTAAGAATGCCTTCATGGACAGAGAGCTTAACGAGCACATGAAACTGACATCTGCCAACTCTATCAACGTGGCGAGATTCCTGCCGCAGGCATTCTACTATTTCAATGCCTATGCACGAATGAAAGAAAAGGGCATGGCAGACAATCTTGTGATGTGTGTGCCATCAGGCAATTTCGGAAATATATGCTCGGCACTGTTCGGCAAAAGAATGGGACTTCCTGTTAAACGATTTATTGCAGCAAATAACGCCAACGATATATTCTATAAATATCTGCAAAGCGGAATATACGAACCTGCGGCTTCTGTACAGACGATAGCGAATGCTATGGACGTCGGCGACCCTTCTAACTTCGCACGCATATATGACCTTTACGGCGGTTCGCACAAAGACATATGCAACGACATCAGCGGAGCAACATACAACGACAC
>JAFPAS010000107.1 GCA_017424205.1 Prevotella sp.
ACTCGACTATATCTTCGGACGTAACGCAACGGGCTACTGCTTCGTGACGGGCTTCGGCACACAGCGTGTGATGCATCCGCACCAGCGTCTGTCGGCTGCTGACGGAATAACTGACCCGCTGCCTGGATTCCTCATCGGCGGTCCAAACCGCGGACAGCAGGACAAGGAATACGTGCCAGAATATCCATCGTCTATACCTGACGAATCGTATATGGATCATGAGGCAAGCTACGCATCGAACGAGGTGGCTATAAACTGGAATGCTTATCTCGTAAACTTGCTGTCTTGGTTCTAAAGAACAGATATTTCTCTTCTCTCATTTCACTAAATATGCACACATACACTTCAGAGGCGGTGGCGCTGCTGCAACAGCTGATTGCCACACCGCGTGTAAGCCGCGATGAGACTGCTGCGGCAGACACCATGCAGCAATGGATGACGGAGCGCGGAATGATGCCCGTACGCATCGGCAACAACCTGTTGCTGGTGTGTCGCGACTATCAGCCTGAACGCCAGACCATCATGCTCAACGCACACATTGACACGGTGAAACCTGTGGCATCATGGACACGCAACCCGCATGCGGCAGACATTGAGGGCGACACACTCTACGGACTGGGCAGCAATGACTGCGGCGGCGGACTGGTGACTCTGCTGCAGGCATATCGCATCATGGAGGAGAAAGAACGCTCGTATAACATAGTATATCTCGCATCGTGTGAGGAGGAGGTGTCGGGAGTGAACGGCATACGTCTCGTGATACCAGAACTGCCACGGCTGCTGAACACGACAGCGGAGGCGCTGGCAGAGAATATGACAGCGATAGTGGGCGAACCAACAGGAATGCAGCCTGCTGTGGCGGAGAAAGGGCTTATGGTAATCGATATGACTGCTCACGGCAAGTCGGGACATGCGGCTCGCTGTGAGGGCGTAAACGCCATATATGAGGCTCTGGACGACATGGTGTGGGTGCGTAGCCATAAGTTCAGCCGTGTGTCTGATTTCTTAGGCGAGACGCTCATGAACCTTACTGTCGTGAACGCTGGCACACAGCACAATGTGGTGCCTGACGTGTGCAGCATGGTCATTGACATCCGCTCAAACGAGCACTACACTAACGAGGAATTGTTTGAGGAGATTAAGAGTAACGTAAAGAGCGACGTGAAGGCACGTTCGTTCCATCTGCGTTCATCGCATATCAGCATGGAGCATCCGCTGGTGAAACGCTGCACAGCGATGGGCATGGAGCCATTCGGCTCGCCTACCCTCTCTGACCAGGCTCTGATGCCGTGGCAGTCGCTGAAGCTTGGACCAGGACAGTCATCGCGCTCTCATTCGGCTGACGAGTTCATCTGCATCTCTGAAATGCAGAATGCGCTCGAAACATACATCAGCCTGCTCTCTGACCTGCAGCTGTAATCCTCCTCAGAGAACAGCTTGCCGCCAGCCATAACACTCATAATTACGGAACAAAACGGATTGGGGAGAAGAAGAAACAAGAATGAGGTAAATGGACGGATTTCCGTCTGTCTATTTTATCAATGAATAGAATATGGGGATGTGCCGCATTTGGCACATCCCCATATTCCTTTTTATATCGCTGTCAATTTGATATTTCTAAACGTTTTCTCTCCATAAACGTACGATTCAGACAAATGTCGATATTACCTTTTACATGTTTTCTATATCATAAAAATCCCTTAACGGACGGATCTTGGCAACATTTGTATATGCACGCTGGTGCAGATTCACGTCAGATGTCATATCAATCTGCCTATCTGCATTGAATCTCAATACAGCATAATAGGGCGCGTTTTCCGCAGAGAATCCTAAACGTTGCAAGTCAGCAGCCGTCCATATCTGAAATCCCTTTTTGGTTAATGGACATAACACTGCATTATCACCATTAGTATGCAACAAAACGTAACCTAATCTGTCAAATCCCTTTTTAACCAACAAAGATCCTTTGCTGTCGCCTGCTCGCAAATAGCATAGTCCCGTTTCTAACATCAGATGATAATCTTTCGGGCGTGCATGATTAACAAGCACCATTATTTCCTCCGATGTTTCACGCATTTTTCCGAGTAGCTTTTGCACTTCTATTGGGTTATCCAATAATTCACGACGGCGTTTGCTCAGTTCAACGAAATCCTTATCTTGCTCTATACCAATAAACTTTCGGCCCAACAGATTAGCTGCTATACCTGTTGTACTACTGCCAGCAAAGGGATCGAGGATGGTATCGCCCTCATTAGTAGAAGCCAACACAATACGATAGAGCAAGCGCAACGTCTTCTGGGTAGGATGTTTTCCGCACGTTTTTTCCCACAAACCTACAGCAGGAATTTTCCAAACATCTGTCATTTGCGACCCACCATTAAGCCGTTTCATGGTTTCATAGTTAAATTTATGAGGCTTTTTTTCGTGTTTTCGCGCCCATATTATTAACTCTGTAGAAAAATTGAAGTAGCGGCACGAAAGGTTAGGAGGCGGGTCTGACTTCTGCCAAGTGATTACATTGAGTATTTTGTAGCCCAATTCTTGCAAACAACGTTGCACAACAAAGATGTTATGGTGTGTGCCAGAAATCCAAATCGTACCATTATCTTTTAGTTTGGGACGGCACAATGAAAGCCATTGCTTATTGAACTGATATATATGTTCTGGTGTTCCACCTTTGTCCCAATTGCCTTTATCTACACAAACCTGCCTGCCGCTTTGCACACTAATCCCTCCATTACTTAAGAAGTATGGTGGGTCAGCAAAGATGGCATCAATAGAGTTATCCTCTATCTCCAGCAAACGTTC